>NZ_JAGHQV010000026.1:0-86308 GCF_017744175.1 Thalassotalea sp. G20_0
TGTCCGGGGATGTATTTTCCAGGCGAATAAACAGGTCATCCATGTGCTTTTCCAGCACGTTACCTTTACTGGTGTTTGGAACCAGAGATAACCTGGCACAGCATACCATTACTCCCCAGAGAGACATCAATATTACCTGCTGAGAGAGCTGAGAGTTTTGACTGATTCGGTGGACAAGAGATTTGAACGTGGATTTAACCACGTTTAGCTCAACGAGCTCACCCAGTTTCGCAATGGCCCACAGCAGGTTGGTGATTTCCTGGGTATTAAATCGGTCTTTCTGTGCGTTCACGTGGGGCAACAGGGCGGCCACGGCCCTGTTGAGCCCTGGTGTTCGCTCCTGCCCGCTATCTACCAATTTCGCCATAGCCCACAGCAGGTTGGCGATTTCCTGTGGTTTAAAGTTAGCCTTCTGTGCGCTAACAAAGGGCAGCAGTGCGGCCACGGCCTCTTTGAGCTGTGGTATCCGCTCCAGCCCGTTGTCCCCCAGTTTCGCCATGGCCCACAGCAGGTTGGCGATATGCTGAGGAATAAATTGGCCTTTCTGTGCGTTCACGTAGGGCAACAGCGCGGCTACGGCCTCTTTGAGCCCTGGTGTCCGTTCCTGCCCGTTGTCTACCAGTTTCGCCATGGCCCATAGCAGGTTGGTGATACCCTGTGGTTCGAAGTTAGCTTTCTGTGTGTTCACGTAAGGCAACAGCGCGGTCACGACCTCTTTGAATTCTGGTGTCCGCTCCTGTCCATTGTCCACCAGTTTTGTCATGGCCCACAGCAGGTTGGCGATTTCCTGGGTATTAAATCGGTCTTTCTGTGCGTTCACGTGGGGCAACAGGGCGGCGACGGCCTCTTTGAGTCTTGGTGTTTGCTCCAGCCCGTTGTCCACCAGTTTTGCCATGGCCCATAGCAGGTTGGCGATATGCTGAGGAATAAATTGGTTTTTCTGTGCGTTCACGTGGGGCAAGAGCGCGGCCAGGGTCTCTTTGAGCCCTGGTGTCTGCTCCTGGCCGTTGTCCACCAGTTTCGCCATGGCCCACAGCAGGTTGGCGACACCCTGAGGAATAAATTGGTCTTTCTGTACGTTCACCTGGGGCAACAGCGCGGCCACGGCCTTGTTGAGCTCTGGTGTCTGCTCCTGGCCGTTGTCCACCAGTTTCGCCATGGCCCACAGCAGGTTGGCGATTCCCTGGGCATTAAATTGGTCTTTCTGTGCGTTCACGTGAGGCAACAGGGCGGCGACGGCCTCTTTGAGTCTTGGTATTTGCTCCAGCCCGTTGTCCACCAGTTTCGCCATGGCCCACAGCAGGTTAGGGATACCCTGGGCATTAAATTGGTCTTTCTGTACGTGCACGTAGGGTAACAGCGCGGCCACGGCCTTGTTGAGCCTTGGTGCCTGCTCCAGCCTGTTATCCACCAGTTTCGCCATGGCCCACAGCAGGGCGGCGATACCCTGTGGTTTAAAGTTAGCTTTCTGTGCGTTCACGTGGGGCAACAGCATGGCCACGGCCTCGTTGAGCCCTGGAGTTTGCTTTTGCCCGTTGTCCACCAGTTTCGCTATGGCCCACAGCAGGTTGGCGATTTCCTGTGGTTTAAAGTTAGCTTTCTGTACGTTCACGCAGGGCAACAGCGTGGCCACGACCTCGTTGAGCTCTGATGTCTGCTCCTGCCCGTTGTCCACCAGTTTTGCTATGGCCCACAGCAGGTTGGCGATTTCCTGCGGTTTAAAGTTCGTTATTTGTGCGTTTACGCGGGGTAACAGCGCGGCCACAGCTCCATTAAGCTCTGCTGACCACTCCCCGTTGTGCATGAGTTTCGCCAGGGCCCACAGCAGGTTGGCGATATGCTGAGGAATAAATTGGTCTTTCTGTACTTTTACGTGGGGCAACAGCGCGGCCACGGCCTCTTTTAACTCTGGTGTCAGCTCCTGTCCGTTATCCACCAGTTTCGCCATGGCCCACAGGAGGTTGGAGATTTCCTGAGCATCAATATCCCTGGCTTCAGGTTTTTGGTTGCAGTTAAATATTATTGCATCAAGTAGTGTTGATAATAATGCAGCTTGAGTAAGCTTAACACGCTCATCCATTGGGTTATGAGGGGTAAAAACACCCGCTGAAGTAAATGAATGAAGTGTTGTTGTCAGGCTTCGCCAATTCCAGCTCCGCGTTGCTGTGAAATTTTTCAGCAAACGCATCAGCTGGCTTTGTTCCGCTCGATTTAACGGTCTTTTAGCAGCTGATGTGTATTTTTTAATTGAGCTGGCATATTGACCGTGATTTCTCCCGTCATAGCGATGACCGAAACGATCCGATTTACTCACCAGACCAGCCATTATTTCCCGTTTGATGAGAGCATTAAAATCTTGAGCAGAGTTTACAGAACGCTGCAGTAGATATTGAGAAGAGCGTGCAGTAGAAGATTGGTGAAATTCATTGCGCTCCGGGATAGTGCGGCGGGGATTATCCCTTTGTCTGACTGGGCCATGTCTATATTGTACACGCCTTGAAGAAGGGCTATGGCCATTCGGTCGCTTGTAATCATTATCTGATCTTGTGTATTGACTACTGATACCAGCAGAGGTTCTGTGCATAATTATATTTCATTAATTCATGGAAATATAAAAAGCAGACTGTGGTTCTTTTCAGAAGTTCATTTTGCTGGAATGTTGATAAAGGTCAGCGATTGGGGAAACACGTCTACTCCTGACGCCACCCATCCATTATTTTCAAATCATTCGGGGCGGGATGTATGGGCAACAGGTGTTCAACACTGGCATTCCTTCCCGGAATGTGAAAACGGTTCTTGAGTCATGATGGGATGAAGGCGATTACTGGCTGTTTGTTTTCTTCCTCTTTGCTGGTTTACCGCCTTGCTCATCTGAATGTTCTTCGGCGGTCAAGTAACCGTGATCTGAGGGTTGCCTGCCTTTATCAGCAGTAACGTATGCCTCATCTGACCACTTTCTTTTAAGTGATACAGAGCCATGACCCTGTGGTGGGATGTCTATCCTGGTCTTTATTTGATCAATACATCGTTTCATTGAATCGCAGTTCCAAAGCATGTTAACCGGGATTTCCATGACCTCAAATCCTGCTTTTTGCAACAGTGCGATTTTCAGCAGAGTCGAACCCTTCCTGGTTTTGAAATCACCACCCACGTAATGAGACGGTCCCTGAACTTCAATCACCATGTTGTGATCTGGCAGTAGCAGGTCAACCGGAGGTAATGAATTCAGACTCTTTTCTTCTTCAATCCTCAAAGATGGAATGCATGATTGGAGTTGATTGCGGAATTCGGATTGACGTTTTGAAACGATTGTCTGGTAATGGGGTACGACCGGACACGGTCTCCCTAGCCAACTTGCGGCCATCGCAATGATGCGTTGGTCCTCTTCATTGTCCGGGGATGTATTTTCCAGGCGAATAAACAGGTCATCCATGTGCTTTTCCAGCACGTTACCTTTACTGGTATTGGGAACCAGAGATAACCTGGCACAGCATACCATTACTCCCCAGAGGGACATCAATATCGCTTGCTGAGAGAACTGAGGGTTGTCACTGATTCGGTCGACAAGCGATTTGAACGTGGAGGTTACCACGTTCAGCTCAATGAGTTCGCCCAGTTTCGCCATGGCCCACAGCAGGTTGGCAATATCCTGGGCATTACACTGGTTTTTCTGTGCCTTCACGTGAGGCAACAGCGCAGTCACGGCCTCATTGAACTCTGGTGTCTGCTCCTGCCCGTGGTCCACCAGTTTCGCCATGGCCCACAGCAGGTTGGCGATATGCTGAGGAATAAATTGGTCTTTCTGTACGTTCACGCGGGGCAACAGCGTGGCCACGGCCTCTTTGATTTCTGGTGTTTGCTCCTGCCCGTTATCCACCAGCTTTGCCATGGCCCACAGCAGGCTGGCGATATGCTGAGGAATAAACTGCTCTTTCTGAGTATTCACGTGGGGCAACAGTGCGGTCACGGCTTCTTCGATCTCTGGTGTCCGCTCCTGCTCATTGTCCACCAGCTTAGCCATGGCCCATAGCAGGTTGGAAATACCCTGGGCATTAAATTGCTCTATTTCCTTGTTTACCCGGTGCAACAACGCTGCCACGGTCTCTTTGAACTCCGGTGTCTGTCGCTGGCCATTGTCCACCAGTTTCGCCATGGCCCAAAGCAGGCTGGTGATATGCCGGGGAATGAATTGGGTTTTCTGTGTGTTCACGTGGGGCAACAGCGCGGCCGCGGCCTCTCTGAGCTCTGGTATCTGCTCCTGCCTGGTGTCCACCAGTTTCGCCATGGCCCATAGCAGGTTGGTGACAGCCTGGGCTTTAAATTGGTCTTTCTGTGCGTTCACGTGAGGCAACAGCGCGGCCACGGCCTCGTTGAAAACCGGTGTCCGCTGCAGGCCGTTGTCCACCAATTTCGCCATGGCCCACAGCAGGTTGGTGATACCCTGTGCATTAAATCGGTCTTTATAGGCGTTTACCCGGGGCAACAGCACGGCCACGGCCTCGTTGAACCCTGGTGTCCGCTGCAGGCCGTTGTCCACCAATTTCGCCATGGCCCACAGCAGGTTGACGATATGCTGAGGGTTAAATTGGTTTTTTTGCGCGTTTACGTGGGGCAACAGCGCGGCCACGGCCTCGTTGAAAACCGGTGTCCGCTGCTGGCCGTTGTCCACCAATTTCGCCATGGCCCACAGCAGGTTGGCGATATGCTGAGGATTAAATTGGTTTTTTTGTGCGTTCACTTGGGGCAATAGCGCGGCCACGGCCTCATTGAACTCTGGTGTCTGCTCCTGTCCGTTGTCCACCAGTTTCGCCATGGCCCACAGCAGGTTGGCGACATCCTGAGGCTTAAATCGGTCTTTCTGTGCTATCGCGTGGGGTAACAGCACGGCCACGGCCTCTTCGAGCTCTGGTATTTGCTCCTGCCCGTTGCCTGCCAGTTTCGCCATAGCCCACAGCAAGTTGTTGATTTCCTGAGGAATAAATTGGTTTTTCTGTGCCTCCACGTGGGGCAACAGCGCGGCCACAGTTACTTTGAGCCCGGGTGTCAACTCCTGCCCGTAGTCCACCAGCTTCGCCATGGCCCACAGCAGGTTGGCAATATGCTGAGGAATAAATTGGTCTTTATGTGCGTTCACGTGGGGCAACAGCGCGGCCACGGCCATGTTGAACTCGGGTGTCCGCTCCTGCCCATTGTCCACCAGTTTCGCCATGGCCCACAGCAGGTTGGCAACACCCTGGGCATCAATATCCCTGGCTTGAGGTTTTTGGTTGCACTTGAATATGATTGCATCAAGTAGCGTTGACAATAAGGCTGCTTGAGTAAGCTTGACACGCTCATCCATGGGTTTATGAGGGGTAAAAACACCCGCTGAAGTCAATGAATGAAGTGTTGTCGTCAGGCTTCGCCAATTCCAGCTCCGTGTTGCTTTAAAGTTTTGCAGTAGACGTATCAGCTGGCTTTGTTCCGCTCGATTTAACGGTCTTTTAGCAGCTGACGTGTATTTTTTAATTGAACTGGCATATTTACCGTGATTTCTCCCATCATAGCGATGACCGAAACGATCCGATTTACTCACCAGACCATCCATAATTTCCTGTTTGATGAGAGCATTAAAATCTTGAGCAGGGTTCACTGATCGGAACATTAGATTTTGAGAAGAGCATGCGTCAGAAAAGTGGTAAAATTCGTTACGCCCCGGGATAGTACGGAAG
Source organism: Thalassotalea sp. G20_0 (assembly GCF_017744175.1). NCBI lineage: Bacteria > Pseudomonadati > Pseudomonadota > Gammaproteobacteria > Alteromonadales > Colwelliaceae > Thalassotalea > Thalassotalea sp. G20_0. Next base: position 5,712 of record NZ_JAGHQV010000026.1, read on the forward strand.
GGATTATCCCACTGTTCGACTGTGCCATGTCTATATTGCACACGCCTTGAAGAAGCGGCATGGTCATCCTGTCGGTTGAAATCATTATTTGATCTTGTGTATTGACCACTGATACCAGCAGAGTTTCTATCCATATTTATATTTCTTTAATTCATGAAAGTATAAAAAGCAGACTGCGGTTCTTTTCAGAAGTTCATTTTGCTGGAATGTGTGTAAACGTAACCGGTTGGGGAAACACATCTACTCCTGATGTCATCAATCCGTTATTTTCAAATTATCCGGGGCAACAGGTGTTTAACACTGGCATTTCTTTCCGGCATATGAAAACGGATCTTGAGTCATGATAGGAGGAAGGCAATTACTGGCTGGTTGTTTTCTTCCTCTTTGCGGGTTTACCGATTTGCTCATCTGAATGTTCTTCGGCAGTTAAGTAACCGTGATCTGAGGGTTGCCTGTCTTTATCAGCAGTAACGTATGCCGCATCTGCCCACCTTCTTTTAAGTGATACAGAGCCATGCACCTGTGCCGGGCAGCCTATCCTGGTCTTTATTTGATCAATGTATGGTTTCATTAAATACTGACTCAAGAGCATGTTAACCGGAATTTCAATGACCTCAAATCCTGATTTTCTCAGCAGTGCGATTTTCAGCAGAGTCGAACCCTTCCTGGTTTTGAAATCACCACCCACGTAATGATAGGGACCCTGAATTTCAATTACCATGTTGTGATCTGGCAGTAGCAGGTCAACCGGAGGTAATAAATTCAGACTCTTTTCTTCTTCAATCCTCAAAGATGGAATGCATGAGTGGAGTTGATTGCGGAAGTCGGATTGACGTTTTGAAACGATTGTCTGGTAATGGGGTACGACCGGACACGGTCTCCCAAGCCAACTTGCGGCCATCGCAATGATGCGTTGGTCCTCTTCATTGTCCGGGGATGTATTTTCCAGGCGAATAAACAGGTCATCCATGTGCTTTTCCAGCACGTTACCTTTACTGGTATTTGGAAACAGAGATAACCTGGCACAGCCTACCATTACTCCCCAGAGGGACATCAATATCGCTTGCTCAGAGAACTGAGGGTTGTCACTGATTCGGTCGACAAGCGATTTGAACGTGGAGGTTACCACGTTCAGCTCAATGAGTTCGCCCAGTTTCGCCATGGCCCACAGCAGGTTGGCAATATCCTGGGCATTACACTGGTTTTTCTGTGCCTTCACGTGAGGCAACAGCGCAGTCACGGCCTCATTGAACTCTGGTGTCTGCTCCTGCCCGTGGTCCACCAGTTTCGCCATGGCCCACAGCAGGTTGGCGATATGCTGAGGAATAAATTGGTCTTTCTGTACGTTCACGCGGGGCAACAGCGTGGCCACGGCCTCTTTGATTTCTGGTGTTTGCTCCTGCCCGTTATCCACCAGCTTTGCCATGGCCCACAGCAGGCTGGCGATATGCTGAGGAATAAACTGCTCTTTCTGAGTATTCACGTGGGGCAACAGTGCGGTCACGGCTTCTTCGATCTCTGGTGTCCGCTCCTGCTCATTGTCCACCAGCTTAGCCATGGCCCATAGCAGGTTGGAAATATCCTGGGCATTAAATTGGTCTTTCTGTACTTTCACGTGGTGCAACAGCGCTGCCACGGTCTCTTTGAGCCATGGTGACCACTCCTGCCCATTGTCCACCATTTTTGCCAAGGCCCACAGCAGATTGGCGATATGCTGAGGAAGAAATTGGTCTTTCTGTGCGTTCACGTGGGGCAATAGCGTGGCCACGGTCTCTTTGAGCCCTGGTGTCTGCTCCTGCCCGTTGTTCACCAGTTTCGCCATGGCCCACAGCAGGTTGGCGATACCCTGTGGTTTAAAGTGAGCTTTCTGTGTGTTCACGAGGAGCAACAGCCTGACAACGGCCTCGTTGAGTTCTGGTGTCTGCTCCTGCCCGCTGTCCACCAGTTTCACTATGGCCCACAGCAGGTTGGCGATTTCCTGTGGTTTAAAGTGAGCTTTCTGTGCGTTCACGCAGGTCAACAGCGCAGCCACCGTTTCGTTGAACTCTGGTGTCTGCTCGTACCCCTTGTCCACCAGTTTCGCCATGGCCCACAGCAAGTTGGCGACACCCTGAGGAATAAATTGGTCTTTCTGTACGTTCACGTGGGGTAACAGCGTGGCCACGGCCTCTTTGATTTCTGGTGTTTGCTCCTGCCCGTTATCCACCAGCTTTGCCATGGCCCAAAGCAGGTTGGCGATTTCCTGTGGTTTAAAGTTAGCTGTCTGTGCGTTCACGAGGAGCAACAGCGCGGCCACAGCCTCGTTGAGTTCTGGTGTCCGCTCCTGCCCGCTGTCCACCAGTTTCACTATGGCCCACAGCAGGTTGGCGATTTCCTGTGGTTTAAAGTGGGCTTTCTGTGCGTTCACGTGGGGCAACAGCGCGGCCACAGCCTCTTTGAGCTCTGGTGTCCGCTCCTGCCCGCTGTCCACCAGTTTCGCTGTGGCCCACAGCAGGTTGGCAATTCCCTGGGCATCAATATCCCTGGCTTGAGATTTTTGGTTGCACTTGACTATTATTGGATCAAACAGAGTGGACAATAAGGCAGCTTGAGTGAGCTGAACACGCTCATCAATGGGCTTATACGGGGTAAAAACACCCGCTGAAGTAAATGAATGAAGTGTTGTCGTCAGGCTTCGCCAATTCCAGCTCCGCGTTGCGGTAAAATTTTGCAGCAAACGAATCAGCTGGCTTTGTTCCGCTCGATTTAACGGTCTTTTAGCAGTTGACGTGTATTTTTTAATTGAACTGGCATATTGCCCGTGATTTCTCCCATCATAGCGATGACCGAAACGATCCGATTTACTCACCAGACCAGCCATTATTTCCCGTTTGATGAGAGCATTAAAATCTTGAGCAGAGTTTACAGAACGCCGCAGTAGATATTGAGAAGAGCGTGCAGTAGAAGAATGGTAAAATTCATTGCGCCCCGGGGTAGTGCGGAGGGGGTTATCCATCTGTCTGACCAGGCCATGTCTATATTGCATACGCCCTGAAGAAGAAGTGACATGGCCATCTGGTCGGTTGTAATAATTACCTGATCTTGTGTATTGACCGCTGATACCAGCAGAGCTTCTATCCATAATTATATTTCATTAATTCATGGAAATATGAAAAGCAGACTGCTGTTCTGTTCAAAAGTTCATTTTGCTGAAATATCTATAAACGTAAACGGTTGGGGAAACACATCTACTCCTGATGTCACCCATCCGTTATTGCCAAATCACCAGGGGCAAGATTCATGGGTAACAGGTGTTCAACGCTGGCACTCCTTCCCTGGAATGTGAATAAGGTTATTGAGTCATGATGGGAGGAAGGCGATTACTGGCTGTTTGTTTTCTTCCTCTTTGCCGGTTTACCGGTTTGCTCCTCCGAATGTTCTTCGGCAGTCAAGCAACCGTGATCTGAGGGTTGCCTGCCTTTATCAGCAGTAACGTATGCCTCATCTGTCCAGCCTCTTTTAAGTGATACAGAGTCATGACCCTGTGGCGGGATGCTTACCCTGATCTTTATTTGATCAATACATCGTTTCATTACATCTTTGTTCCAAAGCTGGTTAACCGGGATTTCAATAACCTCAAATCCTGATTTTTGCAGCAATGCGATTTTAAGCAGAGTCGAACCATTTCGGTTTTTGAAATCATTACTTAGGTAATGAGAGGGGCCCTGAATTTCAATAACAATGTTGTGATCTGGCAGTAGCAGGTCAACCGGAGGTAATGAATTCAGACTCTTTTCTTCTTCAATCCTCAAAGATGGAATGCATGATTGGAGTTGATCGCGGAAGTCGGATTGAAGTTTTGAAATGATGGTCTGGTAATGGGGGACGACCGGACATGCTCTCCCAAGCCAACTGGCGGCCATGGCAATGATGGATTGATTCTCTTTAGTACCTGGGGATGTATTATCCAGGCGGGTAAACAGGTCATGCATGTGCTTTTCAAGATTTTTACTGGCATTGGAGACCAGAGACAACCTGGCACAGCATACCATTACTCCCCAGAGAGACATCAATATTACTTGCTGAGAGAGCTGAGAGTTTTGACTGATTCTGTGGACAAGAGATTCGAACGTGGATTTAACCACGTTTAGCTCAACGAGCTCACCCAGTTTTGCCATGGCCCACAGCAGGTTGGCGATTTGCTGAGGAATAAATTGGTCTTTCATTGCGTTCACGTGGGGCAACAGCACGGCCACGGTCTCGTTGAGCCCCGGTGTCTGTTCCTGTCCGTTGTCCACCAGTTTTGCCATGGCCCAAAGCAGGTTGGCGATTTCCTGTGGTCCAAAGTTAGCTTTCTGTGCGTTCACGTGTGGCAATAGCGCGGTCAAGGCCTCTTTGAGCTCTGGTGTCCCCTCATGCCCTTTGTCCGCCAGTTTTGCCATGGCCCACAGCAAGTTGGCAATAGCCTGTGTCTTAAATTGGTCTTTCTGTGCGTTCACGTGGGGCAACAGCGCGGCCACGGCCTCGTTGAGCCCTGGTGCCTGCTCCAGCCCGTTATCCACCAGTTTCGCCATGGCCCACAGCAGGTTGGCGATACCCTGTGGTTTAAAGTGAGCTTTCTGTGCGTTCACATGGGGCAACAGCGCGGCCACGGCCTTGTTGAGCCCTGGTGTTCGCTCCTGCCCACTATCGACCAGTTTCGCAATGGCCCACAGCAGGTTGGTGGTTTCCTGTGGTTTAAAGTGAGCTTTCTGTGCGTTCACGTGGGGCAACAGCGCGGCCACGGCCTCGTTGAGCCCTGGTGTCTGCTCCTGCCCGTTGTCCACGAGTTTCGCAATGGCCCACAGCAGGTTGGTGGTTTCCTGTGGTTTAAAGTGAGCTTTATGTGCGTTCACGTGGGGCAACAGCGCGGCCACAGCCTCGTTGAGCCCTGGTGTCTGCTCCTGCCCGTTGTCCACGAGTTTCGCAATGGCCCACAGCAGGTTGGCAACACCCTGGGCATTAAATTGGTTTTTCTGCGCGTTCACTTGGGGTAACAGTGCGGCCACGGCTTCTTTAAGCTCTGGTGTCCACTCCTGTCCATTGTCCACGAGTTTCGCCATGGTCCACAGTAGGCTGGTGATTTCCTGAGGTTTAAAGTGAGCTTTCTGTACGTTCACGTCTGGCAACAGCACGGCCACGGTCTCGTTGAGCCCTGGTGTTTGCTTTTGCCCGTTGTCCACCAGTTTCGCCATGGCCCACAGCAGGTTGGCAATACCCTGTGTCTTGAATTGGTCTTTCTGTGCGTTCACGTGGGGCAACAGCGCGGCCACGGCATCGCTGAGTTCTGCTGTTCGGTTCTGCCCGTTGTCGACCAGTTTCGCCATGGCCCACAGCAGGTTGGCGATTTCCCGTGGGCTAAAGTTAGCTTTCTGTGCGATCACCCGGGGCAACAGCGCAGCCACGGTCTCTTTGAGCTCTGGTGTCAACTCCTGCACGTTGTCCACCAGTTTCGCCATGGCCCACAGCAGGTTGACGATCCCCTGTGGTTTAAAGTTAGCTTTCTGAGCGTTCACGTGGGGCAATAGTTCGGCCACTGCCTCGTTGAGCTCTTGTGTCTGCCCCTGCCCGTTGTCCACCAGTTTCGCCATGGCCCACAGCAGGTTGGCGATTTCCTGGGGGTTAAAGTTAGCTTTCAGTGTTTTTACGTGGGGCAACAGCGCGGCCATGGCCTCTTTGATCTCTGGTGTCCGCTCCTGCCCGTTGTCCACCAGTTTCGTCATGGCCCACAGTATGTTGGCGATATGTTGAGGAATAAATTGGTCTTTCTGAGCGTTCACATGGGGCAACAGGGCGGCCACGGCCTCGTTAAGCTCTGGCGTCCACTCTTGCCCTTTGTCCGCCAGTTTCGCCATGGCCCACAGCAGGTTGGCAATATGCTGGGGAATAAATTGGTCTTTATGTGCGTTCACGTGTGACATCAGCGCGGCCACGGCTATGTTGAGTTCTGGTGTCCGCTCCTGCCCATTGTCCACCAGTTTCGCCATGGCCCACAGCAGGTTGGCGACACCCTGGGCATCAATATCCCTGGCTTGTGGTTTTTGGTTGCACTTGAATATTATTGCATCAAGTAGCGTTGACAATAAGGCAGCCTGAGTACGCTTAACACGCTCGTCCATGGGTTTATGAGGAGTAAAAACACCGGCTGAAGTCAATGAATGAAGTGATGTCGTCAGGCTTCGCCAATTCCAACTCCGTGTTGCTGTGAAATGTTGCAGCAAACGCATCAGCTGGCTTTGTTCCGCTCGATTTAACGGTCTTTTAGCAGCTGACGTGTATTTTTTAATTGAACTGGCATATTGCCCGTGATTTCTCCCATCATAGCGATGACCGAAACGGTCCGATCTACTCAGCAGACCTTCCATTATTTCCTGTTGGGTGAGCCCATTAAAATCTTGAGCAGGATTTACTGAACGGCGCAGTAGATATTGAGAAGAGTGTGCGGCAGAAGAATGGTGAAATTCATTACGCCTTGGGGCTGTCCTGGAGGGAGGATCCCATTGTCTGACTGTGGTTTGTCTATATCGTCCGCGCCTTGAAGAAGCGGCATGGTCATTCGGTTGGTTGTAATCATTATTTGATCTTGTGTATTGACCACTGATACCAGCAGAGCTTATATCCATAATTATATTTCATTAATTCATGAAAATATAAAAAGCAGACTGCTGTTTTGTTCAAAAGTTCATTTTGCTGCAACGTCTATAAACGTAAACGGTTGGGGAAACACATCTACTCCTGATGCCATCAACCCGTTATTTTCAAATCATCCGGGGCAACAGGTGTACAACACTGGCATTCCTTTCCGGCATGTGAAAACGGATCTTGAGTCTTGATAGGAGGAAGGCAATTACTGGCTGTTTGTTTTCTTCCTTTTAGCGGGTTTACCGGTTTGATCCTCTGAATGTTCTTCTGCAGTCAGGTAACCATGATCTGAGGGTTGCCTGCCGTTATCAGCAGTAACGTATGCCGCATCTGCCCACCTTCTTTTCAGCGATACAGAGCCATGCTCCTGTGGCGGGAAGCCTGTCCTGGTCTTTATTTGATTAATGTATGGTTTCATTAAATCCTGATTACAAAGCCTGTTAACCGGAATTTCAATGACCTCAAATCCTGCTTTTTGCAACAGTGCGATTTTAAGCAGAGTCGAACCATTCCTGGTGTTGAAATCACCACCCACGTAATGAGAGGGCCCCTGAATTTCAATTACCATGTTGTGATCTGGCAGTAGCAGGTCAACCGGAGGCAGTGAATTCAGACTCTTTTCTTCTTCAATCTGCAAAGAGGGAAAGCATGATTGGAGTTGATCGCGAAAGTCGGATTGACGTTTTGACCTGGTAGTCTGGTAATGGGGGACGACCGGACACGCTCTGCCAAGCCAACTTGCGGCCTGGGCAATGATGCGTTGATCCTCTTCATTGTGCAGGAATGTAATTTCCGGACGGGTAAACAGGTCATCCATGTGCTTTTCAAGCCAGTTATTGTAATTGGAGTCCAGAGACAATCTGGCACAGCAAACCAGTACTCCCCAGAGAGACATCAATATGTCTTTCTGTGAGAGCTGAGGGTTTTCACTGATTCGGTTAACAAGCGATTCGAACACAGAGGTCACCAGGTTCAGCTCAACGAACTCACCCAGTTTCGCCGTGGCCCACAGCAGATTGGCGATTTCCTGTGGTTTAAAGTTAGCTTTCTGTGTGTTCACGTGGCGCAACAGCGCGGCCACGACCTCGTTGAGTTCTGATGTCCACTCCCCGTTCTCCATCAGTTTCGCCATGGCCCACAGAAGGTTGGCGATTCCCTGTGGTTTAAAGTTAGCTTTCGCTGCGTTCACGTGAGGCAACAGCGCAGCCACGGCCTCGTTAAACACTGATGTCCGCTCCTGCCCGTTATCCACCAGTTTCGCCATGGTCCACAGCAGGTTGGCGATACCCTGTGGTGTAAAGTTATCTTTCTGTGCGTTCACGTGTGGCAACAGCGAGGCCACGGCCTCTTTAAGCCCTGGTGTCCTATACTCCCCGTTGTCCAGCAGTTTCGTCATGGCCCACAGCAAGTTGGCGCTTTCTTGTGGTTTAAAGTCAGCTTTCGCTGCGCTCACTTGAGGCAACAGCGCGGCCACGGCCTCGTTGAGCTGTGGTGTCCGAACCAGTCCGTTGTCCACCAGTTTCGCCGTGGCCCATAGCAGGTTGGCGATTTCTTGTGGATTAAAGTTAGCTTTCGCTGTGTTGACGAGTGGCAACAGGGCGGACACGGTCTCTTTGAGCAGCGGTGTCCGCTCCAGCCCGTTGTCCACCAGTTTCGCCATGGCGCATAGCAGGTTGGCGATTTCCTGTGGTTTAAAGTTAGCTTTCTGTGCGTTCACGAATGGCAACAGCGCGGCCACGCCCTTGTTGAGCCCCGGTGTCTGCTCCAGCCCCTTGTCCACCAGTTTTGCCATGGCCCACAGCAGGTTGGCGATATGCTGAGGAATAAATTGGTTTTTTTTTGCGTTCACGTAGGGCAACAGTGTGGCCACAGCCTCTTTGAGCCCTGGTGTCCGCTCCTGCCCGTTGTCCATCAGTTTTGACATGGCCCACAGCAGGTTGGCGATACCCTGTGGTTTAAAGTTAGCTTTCGCTGCGCTCACGTGGGGCAACAGCGCAGCCAACGCCTCGTTGAACTCTGGTGTTCGCTTTTGCCCGTTGTCCACCAGTTTCGCCATGGCCCACAGAAGGTTGGCGATACCCTGTGGTGTAAAGTTAGCTTTCTGTGCGCTCACATGGGGCAACAGCGCGGCCACGGTTTCGTTAAACCCTGGCATCCTCTGTGGCCCGTTGTCCACCAGTTTCGCCATGGCCCATAGCAGGTTGGCGATACCCTGGGCATTAGATTGGTCTTTCTGCGCGTTAATATGGGGCAACAACACGGCCACGGCCTTTTTGAACTCTGGTGTTCGCTCCTGCCCGTTGTCCACCAGTTTCGCCATGGCCCACAGCAGGTTGGCGACACCCTGGGCATCAATATCCATGACGTGAGGTTTTTGGTTGCACTTGAATATGATTGCCTCAAGTAGCGTTGACAGTATGGCAGCCTGAGTTTGCTTAACACGCTCATCCATGGGTTGATGAGAAGTAAAAACACCGGCTGAAGTCAATGAATGAAGTGTTGTGGTCAGGCTTAGCCAATTCCAGCTCGGCGTTGCGGTAAAATTTTGCATCAAACGCATCAGCTGGCTTTGTTCTGTTCGATTTAACGGTCTTTTAGACGCTGACGTGTATTTTTTAATTGAACTGGCATATAGACCGTGATCTCTCCCATCATAGCGATGACCGAAACGATCCGATTTACTCACCAGACCATCCATGATCTCCTGTTTGATGAGACCATTAAAATCTCGAGCATTGTTTATTGAACGACACAGTAGATATTTAGAAGGGCGTGCAGCTGAAGAATGGTAAAATTCATTGCGCCCCGGGGTAGCGCGGAGGGGATTATCCCTCTGTCTGACTGGACCATGTCTATATTGAACACACCTTGAAGGAGAAATGGGATGGCCATCCTGTCGGTTGTAGTAATTATCTGGTCTTGTGTATTGACCACTGCTACCCGCAGAGCTTCTATCCATAATTATATTTCATTAGTTCATGGAAATATAAAAAGCAGACTGCGGTTCTTTTCAGAAGTTCATTTTGCTGAAATATCTATAAACGTAAAAGTAACAGAGATCTTGCCATCCTTTATCGGCAGTAAAATATGGGTGATCTGTGCCGTGTTTAAGTAATTGATACAAAGCCATGCCCCTGTGGCGGGATATCTGCCCTGGTCTTTATTTGATCAATACATCGTTTAATCGAATTCTGGCTCAAAAGCTGGTTAACCGGAATTTCAATGACCTCAAATCCTGCTTTTTGCAGCAGTGCGATTTTCAGCAGAGTAGAACCATTCCTGGTTTTGAAATCACCACCCACGTAATGAGACGATCCCTGAACTTCAATCACCATGTTGTAATCTGGCAGTATCAGGTCCACCGGAGGTAATGAGTTCAGACTCTTTTCTTCTTCAATTTTCAAAGAGGGAATGCATGATTGAAGTTGATTGCGGAAGTCGGATTGAGGTTTTGAAATGATGTTCTGGTAATGGGGGACGACCGGACAGGCTCTGCCAAGCCAACTTGCGGCCATGGCAATGATGCGTTGATCATCTACATTGTCCGGGGAGGTATTTTCCAGACGAGCAAACAGGTCATCCATGTACATTTCAAGCCTGTTATTTTTATTGTCATGGGAGACCAGAGACAACCTGGCACAGCATACCATTATTCCCCAGAGCGACATCAATATGTCTTTCTGAGAGAGCTGAGGATTTTCACTGATTCGGTAAACAAGCGATTCGAACGTAGAGGTAACCACCTTCAGCGCAACGAGTTCTCCCAGTTTCGCCACGGCCCACAGCAGGTTAGCAATTTCCTGTGGTTTAAAGTTAGCTTTCTGTGTGTTTATGTGGGGCAACAGCGCGGTGACGGCCTCTTCGAATTCTGGTGTCCGCTCCTGCCCGTTATTCACCAGTTTTGCCATGACCCATAGCAGGTTGGCGATATGCTGAGGAATGAACTGGTCTTTTTGTGTGTTTACGTGTGGCAACAGGGCAGTCACGGCCTCTTTAAGCTCTGGTGTCCACCCTTGTCCGTTGTCCACCAGTTTTGCCATGGCCCACAGGAGGTTGGTGATTTCCTGTAGTTTAAAGTTTGCTTTCTGTCTGTTCACGTGGGGCAATAGCACGGCCACGGCCTCGTTGAGCTTGAGTGTCCGCTCCTGCCCGTTGTCCACCAGTTTTGCCATGGCCCACAGCAGGTTGGCGATTTCCTGTGGTTTAAAGTTAGCTTTCTGTGCGTTCACCTGGGGCAACAGCATGGCCACGGCTTTTTTGATGTCTGGTGTCTGCGCCTGCCCGTTGTCCACCAGTTTCGCCACGGCCCACAGCAGGTTGGCGATATGCTGAGGCATAAATTGGTCTTTCTGTTCGTTCACGTGGGGCAACAGCGCGGCCACGGCCTTTTTGAGGCTTGGTGTCAAGTTCAGCCTGTTGTCCACCAGTTTTGCCATGGCCCAAATCAGGTTGGCGATTTCCTGGGGTTTAAAGTTAGTTTTCTTAGCGCTCACACGGGGCAAAAGCAGGGCCACGGCCTTGTTGAGCCCTGGTGTCCACTTCTGCCCGTTGTCCACCAGTTTCGCGATGGCCCACAGCAGGTTGGCGATGCCCTGGGTAATAAATTGGTCTATCTGTATGTTCACGCGGGGCAAAAGTAAAGCCAGGGTCTCTTTGAGCTCCGGTGTCAGTTTCTGCCCGCTGTCTACCAGTTTCGCCATGGCCCACAGCAGGTTGGCGATATGCTGGGGAATAAATTGGTCTTTCTGTGCGTTCACGTGAGGCAACAGGGCAGTTACGGTCCCATTGAGCCCTGGTGTCCAATCCTGCACGTTGTCTGCCAGTTTTGCCATGGCCCACAACACACAGGTGATACCCTGGGTATTAAATTGGTGTTTCTGCCTGTTCACGAGGGGCAACAGCGTGGCTGTGGCGTCGTTGATCTCTGGTGTCCGCTCCAGTCCGTTGTCTAGAAATTTCGCCATGGCCCACAGCAGGTTGGCGATATGCTGAGGAATAAATTGGTCTTTTTGTGTATTCATCTGGGGCAACAGTGCAGCCACTGCCGCTTTGAGCTCTGGCGTCAGCTCCTGCCCGTTGTCCACTAGTTTCGCCATGGCCCACAGCAGGTTGGTGATACCCTGTGGTGCAAAGTTGGCTTTCTGTGTATTCACGAGGAGCAACAGTGCGGCCACGGTCTGTTTGAGCCTTTGTGTTCGCTGCAGTCCGTTGTCCACCATTTTTGCAATGGCCCACAGCTGGTTGGCAATTTCCTGCGGTTTTTTAGCTTTCTGTGCGTTTACGTGGGGTAACAGCGCGGCTATGGCCTCTTTAAGCACTGGTGTCCATTCCTGCCCTTTTTCCACCAGTTTCGCCATAGCCCACAGAAGGTTGGTAATATGCTGGGCATTCAATTGGTCTTTCTGTGCGTTCACGTGGTGTAACAAAGCGACCACGGCCTGGTTGAACTCTGGTGTCCGTTCCTGCCCGTTGTCCAACAGTTTTGCCATGGCCCACAGCAGGTTGGCGACACCCTGGGCATCAATATCCCTGGCTGGAGGTTTTTGCCTGCACTTGGATATTATTGGATCAAGTAGCGTTGACAATAAGGCAGCTTGAGTACGCTTAACAACTTCATTCATGGGTTTATGAGGGATAAAAACGCCCGCTGACGTCAATGAATGAAGTGTTGTCGTCAGGCTCCGCCAATTCCAGCTCCGTGTTGCTGTGAAATTTTGCAGCAAACGCATCAGCTGGCTTTGTTCCGCTCGATTTAACGGTCTTTTAGCTGCTGATGAGTATTTTTTTATTGAACTGGCATACTGACCGTGATTTCTCCCATCATAGCGATGACCGAAACGTTCCGATTTACTCACCAGGTCAGCCACTATTTCCTGTTTGAGGAGGGCATTAAAATCCGGGGCCGGGTTTACAGAACGGCGCAGTAGATATTGAGAAGAGCGTGTGCCAGAAGACTGATAAAATTCATTGCGACCCGGTGCAGTGCGGGGGAGGGTATCCCATTGTCTGACTGTGGTATGTCTGTATCGCCCACGCCTTGAAGAAGGGGCATGGCCATTCGGTTGGTTGTAACCGTTATCTGGAGTTGTGTATTTGCCACTGATACCAGCAGAACTTCTATCCATAATTATATTTCATTAATTCATGAAAATATAAAAAGCAGACTGCTGTTCTGCCCAGAAGTTCATTGTGCGGAAAAGTTTACTTGAGTAATGGTGGGAGGAAGGCGATTACTGGCTGCTTGTTTTCTTCTTCTTTGCTGGGTTGGTTTGCTCTGCTAAATGTTCTTCGGCAGTAACGTGTGCAGCACCTGTCCACCTTTTTTTAAGTGGTACAGAGCCATGCTCCTGTGGCGTGATGCCTATCCTGGTCTTTATTTGATCAATGTATGGTTTCATTAAATCGTTGTTAAAAAGCTGGTTAGCCGGGATTTCAATGACCTCAAATCCTGCTTTTTGCAGCAGTGCGATTTTAAGCAGAGTCGAACCCTTCCAGGTTTTGAAATCACCACCTACGTAATGAGACGATCCCTGAACTTCAATAACCATGTTGTGATCTGGCAGAAGCAGGTCAACCGGAGGTAATGAGTTCAGACTCTTTTCCTCTTCGATCTTCAAAGATGGAATAGATGATTTGAGTTGATCGCGGAAGTCGGCTTGTGTTTTTGAAATGGTTGTCTGGTAATGGGGGACGACCGGACATGCTCTGCCAAGCCAACTTGCGGCCAGGGCAATGATGGATTGTTCCTCTTCATTGTCTGGGGAGGTATTTTCCAGGCGAGTGAACAGGTCATCCATGTGCGTTTCAAGCACACTATTTTTATTGGTATTACAGTCCATAGACAACCTGGCACAGCATACCATTACTCCCCAGAGGGACATCAATATCGTTTGCTGAGAAAGCTGAGGGTTGTCACTGATCCGGTAGACAAGTGATTCGAACGTAGAGGTAACCATGTTCAGCTCAACGAGTTCGCCCAATTTCGCCATGGCCCACAGCAAGTTGGCGATATTCTGAGGAATAAATTGATCTTTCTGTGCGTTCACAAGGGGCAACAGCGCGGCCACGGCCTCGTTGAACTCTGGTGTCTGCTCCTGCCCGTTGTCCATCAGTTTCGCCATGGCCCACAGCAGGTTGGCGATATGCTGAGGAATAAATTGGTCTTTCTGTGCGTTCACGTGAGGTAAAAGCGCGGCCAGGGTCTCGTTGAGTTTTGGTGTCTGCTCCTGCCCGCTGTCAACCAGTTTCGCAATGGCCCACAGCAGGTTGGCGATTTCCTGTGGTTTAAAGTGAGCTTTCTGTGTGTTCACGTGAGGCAACAGCGCGGCCACGGCCTCTTTGAACTCTGGTGTTTTCTTCAGCCCTTTGTCCACCAGTTTCGCCATGGCCCACAGCAGGTTGGCGATTTCCTGTGGTTTAAAGTTAGCTTTCTGTGTATTCACTTGGGGCAACAGCACGGCCACGGTTTTGTTAAGACCTGGTGACCGCTCCAGTCCTTTGTCCACCAGTTTCGCTATGGCCCACAGCAGGTTGGCGATATGCTGAGGAATAAACTGGTCTTTCTGTGCATTCACGTGGGGCAATAGCGCGGCCATGGCCTCGTTGAGCCCTGGTGTCCGCTCCTGCCTGTTGTCCACCAGTTTCGCCATGGCCCACAGCAGGTTGGCGATAGCCTGGGCATCAAATTGGTCTTTCTGTGTGTTCACATGGGGCAACAGGGCAGCCACGGCCTCGTTGAGCTCTGGTGTCGGCTCCAGCCCGTTGTCCACCAGTTTCGCCATGGCCCACAGCAGGTTGGCGATTCCCTGGGCATTAAACTGGTCTGTTTGTGCACTCACGCGGGGTAACAGCGCGGCTACAGTCTCTTTGAGTTCTGGTGTCCGCTGCTGGCCGTTGTCCACCAGTTTCGCCATGGCCCACAGCAGGTTGGCGATATGCTGAGGAATAAACTGGTCTTTCTCTGCGTTCACGTGGGGCAACATTACGGCCACAGCCTCTTTGAGCCCTGATGCCCACTTCTGCCCGTTGTCCACCAGTTTCGCCATGGCCCATAGCAGGTTATTGATTTCCTGTGGTTTAAATTCAGTTTTCTGTGCGTTCACGCTGGGCAACAGCGTGGACACGGTCTCGTTGAGCTCTGGTGTCCGCTCCTGCCCGATGTCCACCAGTTTTGCCATGGCCCACAGCAGGTTGGCGATTCCCTGAGGAATAAATTGTTTTTTCTGTGCGCTCACATGGGGCAACAACACGGCCACGGCATCTTTGAGTTTTGGTATCCGGTTCTGCCCGCTGTCCACCAGTTTCGCCATGGCCCACATCAGGTTGGCGATTCCCTGGGCATCAATATCCCTGGCGGGAGGCTTTTGGTTGCACTTGAATATTATTGCATCCAGTAGCGTCGACAATAAGGCGGCTTGAGTACGCTTAACACGCTCATCCATGGGTTTATGAGGGGTAAAAACACCCGCTGAAGTCAATGAGTGCAGTGTTGTCGTCAGGCTTCGCCAATTCCAGCTCCGCGTTGCTGTGAAATTTTGCAGTAAACGCATCAGCTGGCTTTGTTCCGCTCGATTTAAAGGCCTTTTAGACGCTGACGTGTATTTTTTAATTGAACTGGCATATAGGCCGTGATCTCTCCCATCATAGCGATGACCGAAACGATCCGATTTACTAACCAGACTATCCATTATTTCTGGTTTGATGAGGGCATTAAAATTTTGAGCAGGGTTTACTGAACGCCGCAGTAGATATTGAGAAGGTCCTGCGGCAGAAGAAAGGTAAAATTTATTACGCCCCGGGGTTGTGCGTGGGGTATTATCCCGCTGTCTGACTGTGGCTTGTCTATATCGCCCAAGCCTGGAAGCGGCATGGCCATTCGGTTGGTTGTAACCGTTATGAGATCTTGTGTATTTACCACTGATACCAGCAGAACTTCTATCCATAATTATATTTCATTAATGCATGAAAATTTAAAAAGCAGACTGCTGTTCTGCCCAGAAGTTCATTTTGCGGAAAAGTTTACTTGAGTCATGATGGGAGGAAGGCGATTACTGGCTGCTTGTTTTCTTCCTCTTTGCTGGGTTGGTTTGCTATTCTGAATGTTCTTCGGCAGTAATGTATGCAGCACCTGCCCACCCTCTTTTAAGTGATACACAGTCATGACCTTGTGACGCGATGCTTACCCTGATCTTTATTTGATCAATATATGGTTTCATTAAATCTTTGTTCAAAAGCTGGTTAGCCGGGATTTCAATGACCTCAAATCCTGCTTTTTGCAGCAGTGCGATTTTAAGCAGAGTCGAACCATTCCTGGTTTTGAAATCACCACCCACGTAATGAGAGGGGCCCTGAACTTCAATCACCATGTTGTGATCGGGCAGTAGCAGGTCAACCGGAGGTAATGAGTTGAGGCTCTTTTCTTCTTCGATCTTCAAAGATGGAATAGATAATTGGAGTTGATCGTGGAAGTCGGCCTGTTTTTTTGAAATGGCTGTCTGGTAATGGGGGACGACCGGACAGGCTCTGCCAAGCCAACTTGCGGCCTGGGCAATGGTGCGTTGATCCTCTTCATTGTGCAGGAATGTATTTTCCAGACGGGTAAACAGGTCATCCATGTGCTTTTCAAGCACGTTATTTTTATTGGCATTGGAGTCTAGAGCCAACCTGGCACAGCATACCATGACTCCCCAGAGAGACATCAATATCTCTTTCTGAGAAAACTGCTGGTTCTCACTGATTTGATAGACGAGCGATTCGAACGTAGAGGTAGCCACGTTCAGCTCAACGAGTTCACCCAGTTTGGCCGTGGCCCACAGCAGGTTGGCGATTTCCTGTGGTATAAAATTAGCTTTCTGTGCGTTTACGTGGAGCAACAGCGCGGCCACAGCCTCTTTAAACTCTGGTGTCCACTCTTGCCAGTTGTCCACCAGTTTCGCCATGGCCCACAGCAGGTTGGCGATGCCCTGGGCATTAAATTGGTCTTTCTGTGCGTTCACGAGGGGCAATAGCGCGGCAAGGGCCTCGTTGAGCCCTAGAGTCTGCTCCTGCCCGTTGTCCACCAGTTTCGCCATGGCCCACAGCAGGTTGGCGATGCCCTGGGCATTAAATTGGTCTTTCTGTGCGTTCACGAGGGGCAACAGCGCGGCCACAGCATCTTTGAGCTCTGGTGTTTTTTCCAGCCCGTTGTCCACCAGTTTCGCCATGGCCCACAGCAGGTTGGCGATACCCTGAGGAATAAATTGGTCTTTCTGTACGTTCACGTGAGGCAGCAGCACGGCTACGGCCTCATTGAACTCTGGTGTCCGCTTCTGCCCGTTGTCCACCAGTTTCGCCATGGCCCACAGCAGGTTGGCAATATTCTGGTTATCAAATTGGTCTTTCTTTGCGTTCACGTGAGGCAGCAGCACGGCTACGGCCTCATTGAGCTCTGGTGTCCGCTTCTGCCCATTGTCCACCAGTTTCGCCATGGCCCAAAGCAGGTTGGTGATACCCCGTGGTTTAAAGTTGGTTTTCTGTGCGTTCACTTGGGGTAACAGCGCGGCCACAGCCTCTTTGAGCTCTGGTGTCCGCTCCAGCCCATTATCCACCAGTTTCGCTATGGCCCACAGCAGGTTAGCAATTTCCTGAGCACCAATATCACTGGCTTCAGGTTTTTGGTTGCACTTGAATATTATTGCATCCAGTAGCGTCGATAATAAGGCAGCTTGAGTGTGCTGAACACGCTCATCTATGGGTCTATGAGGGGTAAAAACACCCGCTGAAGTAAATGAGTGCAGTGTTGTTGTCAGGCTTCGCCAATTCCAGCTCCGCGTTGCTGTGAAATTTTGCAGTAAACGCATCAGCTGGCTTTGTTCCCCTCGATTTAAAGGTCGATTAGACGCTGACGTGTATTTTTTAACTGAACTGGCATATAGGCCGTGATCTCTCCCATCATAGCGATGACCGAAACGATCCGATTTACTCACCAGACCAGCCATTATTTTCTGTTTGGTGAGAGCATGAAAATTTTGAGCAGGGTTTACTGAACGGTGCAGTAGATATTGAGAAGGGCCTGCGGCAGAAGAATGGTAAAATTTATTACGCCCCGGGGGTGTGCGTGGGGTATTATCCCACTGTCTGACTGTGGCTTGTTTATATAGCCCACGCCTGGAAGCGGCATGATCATTCGGTTGGTTGTAACCGTTATCTGATCTTGTGTATTGACCACTAATACCTGCAGAACTTCTATCCATA
Source organism: Thalassotalea sp. G20_0 (assembly GCF_017744175.1). Taxonomy (NCBI): domain Bacteria; kingdom Pseudomonadati; phylum Pseudomonadota; class Gammaproteobacteria; order Alteromonadales; family Colwelliaceae; genus Thalassotalea; species Thalassotalea sp. G20_0. The sequence goes on from NZ_JAGHQV010000026.1 coordinate 23,604, forward strand.
ATTATATTTCATTAATTCATGAAAATATAAAAAGCAGACTGCTGTTCTGCTCAGAAGTTCATTTTGCGGAAAAGTTTACTTGAGTCATGATGGGAGGAAGGCGATTACTGACTGTTTGTTTTCTTCTTCTTTGCCGGGTTGGTTTGCTCTTCTAGATGTTCTTCGGCAGTCACGTATGCAGCATCTGTCCACCCTCTTTTAAGTGAAACAGAGCCATGACCCTGTGGCGGGATGCTTACCCTGATCTTTATTTGATCAATATATAGTTTCATTAAATCGTTGTTCAAAAGCTGGTTAGCCGGGATTTCAATGACCTCAAATCCTGCTTTTTGCAACAGTGCGGTTTTAAGCAGAGTCGAACCATTCCTGGTGTTGAAATCACCACCCACGTAATGAGAAGGTCCCTGAACTTCAATCACCATGTTGTGATCTGGCAGCAGCAGGTCAACCGGAGGTAATGAGTTCAAGCTCTTTTCTTCTTCAATCCTCAAATATGGAATGCATGATTGGAGTTGATCGCGGAAGTCGGCCTGGTTTTTTGAAATGGTTGTCCGGTAATGGCGGACGAACGGACACGCTCTGCCAAGCCAACTTGCAGCCATGATCATGTTGGATTGTTCTTCTTCATTATCTGGCGATGTATTTTCCAGGCGAGTGAACAAGTCATCCATATGCTTTTCAAACACGTTATTTTTATTGGCATTGGAGCCTGGAGCCAACCTGGCACAGCATACCATGACTCCCCAGAGAGACATCGATATCTCTTCCTTAGAAAACTGAAGGTTCTCACCGATTCGATAGACAAGCGATTCGAACGTAGAGGTAGCCACGTTCAGCTCAACGAGTTCACCCAGTTTGGCCGTGGCCCACAGCAGGTTGGCAATACCCTGGGCATTAAATTGGCCTTTCTGTGCGTTCACCCGGGACAACAACGCGGCCACGGCCTCGTTGAGCCCCTGCGCATTGTCCACCAGTTTCGCCATAGCCCACAGCAGGTTGGTGACACACTGGGCATTAAATTGGTCTTTCTGTTCGTTCACGCAGGTCAATAGCGCAGCCACCGCTTCGTTGAACTCCGGTGTCAGCTCGTACCTGTTGTCCACCAGTTTTGCCATGGCCCACAGCAGGTTGGTGATAGCCTGAGGAATAAATTGGTCTTTCTGTACGTTTACGTGGGGCAACAACACGGCCACAGCCTGTTTGAGCTCTGCTGTCCGCTCCTGACCGTTGTCCACCAGTTTCGCCATGGCCCACAGCAGGTTGGCGATTTCCTGGGCATTAAATTGGTCTTTGTGTGCATTTACGTGTGGCAACAGTGCGGCCACGGCCTCGTTGAGCCCGGGTGTTCGTTCCTGCCCGTTGTCCACCAGTTTCGCCATGGCCCACAGCAGGTTGGCGATTTCCTGGGCATTAAATTGGTTTTTCTGTGCGTTCACGCGGGGCAACAGCGCGGCCACAGCCTCTTTGAACTCTGGTGTCTGCTCCTGGCCGCTATCCACCAGTTTCGCCATGGCCCACAGCAGGTTGGCAATAGCCAGGGCATTAAATTGTTCTTTCTGTGCGTCCACGAGGGGTAACAGCGCGACCACGGCCCCATTGAGCTCTGGTGTCCGGTCTTGTCTGTTGTCCACCAGTTTCGCCATGGTCCACAGCAGGCTGGCGATATGCTGAGGAATAAATTGGCCTTTATGTGCGTTCACGTGGGGCAGCAGTGCGGCCATGGCCTCTTTGAACCCAGGTGTCTGCTCCATCCCGTTGTACAAAAGTTTCGCCATGGCCCACAGCAGGTTGGCGATTCCCTGTGGTTTAAAGTCAGCTTTCTGTACTTTCACGTGGGGCAACAGCGCGGCCACGGCCTTGTTGAAATCTGGTGTCTTCTCCTGCCCGTTATCCACCAGTTTCGCCATGGTCCACAGCAGGTTGGCGACACCCTGGGCATTAAATTGTTTTTTCTGTGTGTTCACCTGGGGCAACAGTGCGGTCACGGCCTCTTTGAGCTCTGGTGTTCGCTCATGCCCGTTGTCTATCAGTTTCGCCATGGCCCACAGCAGGTTGGCGATATGCTGAGGAATAAATTGGTCTTTCTGTGCGTTCACCCGGGGCAGCAGTGCGGCCACGGCCTCTTTGAGCTCTGGTGTCTGCTTCTGCCCATTGTCCACCAGTTTCGCCATGGCCCACAGCAGGTTGGCGATAGCCTGGGCATTAACATGGTCTTTCTGTGTGTTAATATGGGGCAACAGCGCGGCCACAGCCTCGTTGAGCTCTAGTCTCTGCTCCTGCCGGTTGTCCGCCAGTTTTGCCATGGCCCACAGCAGGTTGGCGATTCCCCGGGCATCGATATCCCTGTCTTCAGGCGTTTGGTTGCATTTAAATATTATTGCATCAAGTAGCGTTGACAATAAGGCAGCTTGAGTGAGCTTAACATGCTCATTCTTGGGTTTATGAGGGGTAAAAACACCTGCAGAAGTCAATGAATGAAGTGTTGTCGTCAGGCTTCGCCAATTCCAACTCCGTGTTATTGTGAAATTTTGCAGCAAACGTATCAGCTGGCTTTGTTCAGCTCGATTTAACGGTCTTTGAACAGCTGACGTGTATTTTTTAATTGAACTGGCATATTGCCCGTGATTTCGCCCATTATAGCGATGACCAAAACGATCCGATTGACTCACCAGATCATCCATTATTTCCTGTTTGATGAGGGCATTAAAATCTTGAGCAGAGTTTATTGAACGGCACTGTAGATGTTGAGTAGAGCGTGTGCCAGAAGACTGGTAAAATTCATTGTGACCCGGTGCAGTGCGGGAGGGATTATCCCATTGTCTGACTGTGGCATGCCTGTATCGCCCACGCCTTGAAGAAGGGGCATGGCCATTCGGTTGGTTGTAACTGTTATCTGATCTTGTGTATTGACCACTGATACCGGCAGAGCTTCTGTCCATAATTATATTTCATTAATTCATGAAAATATGAAAAGCAGACTACTGTTCTGCTCAGAAGTTCATTTTGCAAAAAAGTTTACTTGAGTCATGATGGGAGGAAGGCGATTACTGACTGTTTGTTTTCTTCTTCTTTGCCGGGTTGGTTTGCTCTTCTAAATGTTCTTCGGCAGTAACGTTGCAGCATCTGTCCGACCTCTTTTAGGTGATACAGAGTCATGACCCTGTGGCGGGATGCTTACCCTGATCTTTATTTGATCAATATATGGTTTCATTAAATCTTTGTTTAAAAGCTGGTTAGCCGGGATTTCAATGACCTCAAATCCTGATTTTTGCAGCAGTGCGATTTTAAGCAGAGTCGAACCATTCCTGGTGTTGAAATCACCACCCACGTAATGAGAGGGGCCCTGAACTTCAATCACAACGTTGTGATCTGGCAGTAGCAGGTCAACCGGAGGTAATGAGTTCAGACTCTTTTCTTCTTCGATCTGCAAAGATGGAATAGATAATTGGAGTTGATCGCGGAAGTCGGCCTGGTTTTTTGAAATGGTTGTCCGGTAATGGCGGACCACCGGACAGGCTCTGCCACGCCAGCTTGCGGCCATGATCATGATGGATTGATACTCTTCATTATCTGGCGATGTATATTTCAGTCGTGTCAACAGGTCATCCATGTACTTCTCAAGCACATTATTTTTATTGGCATTGGAGTCTAGAGCCAACCTGGCACAGCATACCATTACGGCCCAGAGAGACATCGATATCTCTTTCTGAGAAAACTGAAGCTTCTCACTGATTCGATAGACAAGCGATTCGAACGTAGAGGTCGCCACGTTCAGCTCAACGAGTTCACCCAGTTTGGCCGTGGCCCACAGCAGGTTGGCAATACCCTGGGCATTAAATCGGTCTTTCTGTGCGTTAACGTGGGGCAACAGCGAGGTCACAACCTCGTTGAGCCCTGGTGTCTGCTCCTGCCCGTTATCCACCAGTTTCGCCATAGCCCACAGCAGGTTGGCGATTTCCTGTGGTTTAAAGTTTGCTTTTTGTACGATTACGCAGGTCAACAGCACAGCCACCGCTTCGTTGAACTTTGGTGTCTGCTCGTGCCCGTTGTCCACCAGTTTCGCCATGGCCCACAGCAGGTTGGCAATACCCTGGGCATTAAATTGGTCTTTCTGTGCGTTAACGTGGAGCAACAACACGGCCACAGCTTCGATGAGCCCTGGACTCTGCTCCTGCCCGTTATCCACCAGTTTCGCCATGGCCCACAGCAGGTTGGTGATTTCCTGTGGTTTAAAGTGAGCTTCCTGTGCGTTCAGGTGGCGCAACAGCGCGGACACGATTTCTTTAAGCTCTGGTGTCAGCTCCTGCCCGCTGTTCACCAGTTTTGCCATGACCCACAGCAGGTTGGTGATTGCCTGTGGTGTAAAGTCAGCTTTCTGTGCGTTCACGTGGGGCAACAGCACGGCCGCGGCCTCCAAGAGCCCTGGTATCTTCTCCTGCCCGCTGTCCACCAGTTTCGCCATGGCCCATAGCAGGTTGGCGATTTCCTGTGGTTTAAAGTTAGCTTTCTGTAAGTGCACTTGGGGCAATAGCGCGGCCACAGCCTCGTTGAGCTCTGGTGTCCACTCCTGACCGTTGTCAATCAGTTTTGCCATGGCCCACAGCAGGTTGGCGATATGCTGAGGAATAAATTGGTTTTGCTGTGCGTTCACATAGGGCAACAGCGCGGCCACGGCCTCGTTGAGCCCTGGTGTCTGCTGCTGCATATTTTCCACCAGTTTCGCCATGGCCCACAGCAGGTTGGCGATGCCCTGAGGAATAAATTGGTCTTTCTGTGCGTTCACGTGGTGCAACAGCGCGGACACGACTTCTTTAAGCTCTGGTGTCAGCTCCTGCCCGCTGTTCACCAGCTTGGCCGTGGCCCACAGCAGGTTGGCAATACCCTGGGTATTAAATTGGTCTTTGTTTGCGTTCACGAGGGGCAACAGCGCGACCACAGCCTCGTTGAGCCCTGGTGTCTGCTCCTGCCCGTTATCCACCAGTTTCGCCATGGCCCACAGCAGGTTGGCGATATGCTGAGGAATAAATTGGTCTTTCTGTGTGTTCACGCAGGGCAACAGCGCGGCCACAGCCTCGTTGAGCTCTGGTGTCTGCTCCTGCCCGTTGTCCACCAGTTTCGCCATGGCCCACAGCAGATTGGCGATATGCTGAGGAATAAATTGGTCTTTTTGTGCATTAACGTGGGGCAACAACGCCGCCACGGCCTCTTTGAATTCTGGTGTCTGCTCCTGGCCGTTGTCCATCAGTTTTGCCATGGCCCACATCAGGTTGGCGATTTCCTGGGCATTAAATTGGTTTTTCTCTGCGTTCACGCGGGGTAACAGCGCGGCCACGGCCTCTTTGAACTCTGGTGTCCGCTTCTGGCCGCTATCCACCAGTTTCGCCATGGCCCACAGCAGGTTGGCAATGCCCTGGGCATTAAGTTGGTTTTTCTGTGCGTTCACGTGGGGCAACAGCGCGGCCACGGCCTCTTTGAGCTCTGGTGTCAGCTCCTGCCCGTTGTCCACCAGTTTCGCCATGGCCCACAGCAGGTTGGCGACAGCCTGATGAATAAATTGGTCTTTCATTGCGTTCACGTGGGGTAACAGCGCGGCCACGGTCTCATTAAGCTCTGGTATCTGCTCCAGCCATTTGTCCAGCAGTTTCGCCATGGCCCACAGCAGGTTGGTGATACCCTGTGGTTTAAAGTTAGTTTTCTGTGCGTTCACCTGGGGCAACAGCGTGGCCACAGCCTCTTTGAGCTCTGGTGTCCGCTCCAGCCCATTGTCCACCAGTTTCGCCATGGACCACAGCAGGTTGGCAATGCCCTGGGCATTAAGTTGGTTTTTCTGTGCGTTCACGAGGGGCAACAGCGTGACCACGGCCTCTTTGAGCCCTGGTGTCCACTCCAGCCCGTTGCCCACCAGTTTCGCCATGGCCCACAGCAGGTTGGCAATGGCCTGGGCATTAAATTGGTTTTTCTGTGCGTTGACGAGGGGCAACAGGGCGGCCACAGCCTCTTTGAGCTCTGCTGTACGCTCCTGCCCGTTGTCCAGCAGTTTTGCCATGGCCCACACCAGGTTGGTGACTTCCTGTGGTTTAAAGTGAGCTTTCTGTGCATTCACGAGGGGCAACAGCGCGGCCACGGCCACGTTGAATTCTGGTGTCTGATCCTGCTGCCCGTTGTCCACCAGTTTCGCCATGGCCCACAGCTGGTTGGCGATTCCCCGGGCATCAATGTCCCTGGCTTGAGGTTTTTGGTTGCACTTGAATATTATTGCATTAAGTAGTGTTGACAATAAGGAAGCTTGAGTTAGCTTGACACGCTCCTCCATGGGTTTGTGAGGGGTAAAAAAACCCGCTGAAGTCAATGAATGTAGTGTTGTCGTAAGGCTTCGCCAGTCCCAACGCCGTGTTACGGTAAAATTTTGCAGAAAACGTATCAGCTGGCTTTGTTCAGCTCGATTTAACGGTCTTTTAGCAGCTGATGTGTATCTTTTAATTGAATCAGCATACAGACCGTGATTTCTCCCATCATAGCGATCACCGAAACGATCCGATTTACTCACCAGATCATCCATTATTTCCTGTTTGATGAGCGAATTAAAATCTTGAGCAGGGTTTACTGAACGGCGCTGTAGATGTTGAGAAGGGCATGCGTCAGAAGAACGGTAAAATGTATTACGCCCCGGGTTAGTGTGTGGGGTGTAATCCCACTGCCTGACCGTGGAATGTCTGTATCGTCCACGCCTTGAAGAAGGAGCATGGCCATCCGGTCGGTTATAGTTATTATCTGATCTTGCGTATTGACCACTGATACCGGCAGAGCTTGTATCCATAATTATATTTCATTAATTCATGAAAATATCAAAAAGTAGACTGCTGTTTTGTTCAGAAGTTCATTTTGCAGAAAAGTTTACTTGAGTCATGATGGGAGGAAGGTGATTACTGGCTGCTTGTTTTCTTCCTCTTTGCTGGTTGACAGGTTTGCTCTTCGAACTGTTCTTCGGCAGTCACGTATGCAGCACCTGCCCACCCTCTTTTAAGTGATACAGAGCCATGACCCTGTGGCGGGGTGTTTACCCTGATCTTTATTTGATCAATATATGGTTTCATTAAATCGTTGTTCAAAAGCTGGTTAGTCGGGATTTCAATGACCTCAAATCCTGCTTTTTGCAACAGTGCGATTTTAAGCAGAGTCGAACCATTCCTGGTGTTGAAATCACCACCCACGTAATGAGAGGGTCCCTGAACTTCAATCACTATGTTGTGATCTGGCAGAAGCAGGTCAACCGGAGGTAATGAGTTCAAGCTCTTTTCTTCTTCAATCCTCAAAGATGGAATGCATGATTGGAGTTGATTGCAGAAGTTGGATTGACGTTTTGAAACGATTGTCTGGTAATGGGGAACGATCGGGCACTCTCTGCCAAGCCAACTTGCGGCCATGGCAATGATGCGTTGATCAACTTCATTGTCTGGGAATGTATTTTCCAGGTGAGTAAACAGGTCATCCATATGTTTTTCAAGCAAGTTATTTTTATTGGCATTGGAGTCTAGAGCCAACCTGGCACAGCATACCATGACTCCCCAGAGAGACATCGATATCTCTTCCTTAGAAAACTGAATGTGCTCACTGATTCGATAGACAAGCGATTCGAACGTAGAGGTAGCCAGGTTCAGCTCAATGAGTTCACCCAGTTTGGCCGTGGCCCACAGCAGGTTGGCAATACCCTGGGCATTAAATTGGTCTTTCTGTGCGTTCACGAGGGGCAACAGCGAGATCACAACCTCGTTGAGCCCTGGTGTCTGCTCCTGCCCGTTATCCACCAGTTTCGCCATAGCCCACAGCAGGTTGGCGATTTCCTGTGGTTTAAAGTTAGCTTTTTGTACGATTACACAGGTCAACAGCGCAGCCACCGCTTCGTTGAACTCTGGTGTCTGCCCGTGCCCGTTGTCCACCAGTTTCGCCATGGCCCACAGCAGGTTGGCAATACCCTGGGCATTAAATTGGTCTTTCTGTGCGTTAACGTGGAGCAACAACGCGGCCACAGCCTTGATGAGCCCTGGAGTCTGCTCCTGCCCATTATCCACCAGTTTCGCCATGGCCCACAGCAGGTTGGTAATTTCCTGTGGTTTAAAGTGAGCTTCCTGTGCATTCACGTGGCGCAACAGCGCGGACACGACTTCTTTGAGCTCTGGTGTCAGCTCCTGCCCGCTGTTCACCAGTTTTGCCATGACCCACAGCAGGTTGGTGATTGTCTGTGGTGTAAAGTCAGCTTTCTGTGCGTTCACGTGGGGCAACAGCGCGGCCGCGGCCTCCATGAGCCCTGGTATCTTCTCCTGCCCGTTGTCCACCAGTTTCGCCATGGTCCACAGCAGGTTGGCGATGTGCTGAGGAATAAATTGGTCTTGCTGTGCGTTCACGTGGGGCAACAGCGCGGCCACAGCCTCGTTGAGCTCTGGTGTCTGCTCCTGTCCGTTGTCCACCAGTTTCGCCATGGCCCACAGCAGGTTGGTGATTTCCTGTGGGTTAAAGTTGGCTTTCTGTGCGTTCATGTGGCGCAGCAGCGCGGTCACTGCTTCTTTGAGCTCTGGTGTTCGCTCCTGCCCGCTGTTCACCAGTTTCGCCATAGCCCACAGCAGGTTGGCGATTTCCTGTGGTTTATAGTTAGCTTTCTGTGCGTTCACTTGGGGCAACAGCACGGCCACTGCCTTGTTGAGACCTGGTATCCGCTCCAGCCCTTTGTCCACCAGTTTCGCCATGGCCCATAGCAGGTTGGCGATATGCTGAGGAATAAATTGATCTTTCTGTGCGTTCACGTGGGGCAACAGTGCGGCCACAGAATCTTTGAGCTCTGGTGTTTGCTCCAGCCCGCTGTCCACCAGTTTCGCCATGGCCCACAGCAGGTTGGCGATTTCCTGTGGTTTATAGTTAGCTTTCTGTGCGTTCACTTGGGGCAACAGCACGCCCACTGCCTTGTTGAGACTTGGTATCCGCTCCAGCTCTGTGCCCACCAGTTTCGCCATGGCCCATGACAGGTTGGCGATATGCTGAGGAATAAATTGGTCTTTCTGTGCGTTCACGTGGGGCAACAGCGCAGCCAAGGCCTCGTTGAACTCTGGCGTCTGCTCCTGCCCGTTGTCCACCAGTTTCGCCATGGCCCACAGCAGGTTGGCGGTTTCCTGTGGTTTAAAGTCAGCTTTCTCTGGGTTCACTTGTGGCAACAGCACGGCCACGGCCTCTTTGAGCTGCGGTGTCTGCTCTTGCCCGTTGTCCACCAGTTTCGCCATGGCCCACAGCAGGTTGGTGATATGTTGAGGAGTAAATCGGTTTTTTTGTGCGTTCACGAGGGGTAACAGGGCGGCCACGGCCTCGTTGAGCCCTGGTGTCCGCTCCAGCCGGTTGTCCACCAATTTCGCCATGGCCCACAGCAGGTTGGCAATGCCCTGGGCATCAAGTTGGTTTTTCTGTGTGCTCACGTGGGGCAGCAGGACGGCCACAGCCTCTTTGAGCCCTGGTGTCCGCTCCAGCCCATTGTCCACCAGTTTCGCCATGGACCACAGCAGGTTGACAATGCCCTGGGCATTAAGTTGGTTTTTCTGTGCGTTCACGAGGGGCAACACCGTGACCACGGTCTCTTTGAGCCCTGGTGTCCACTCCAGCCCGTTGCCCACCAGTTTCGCCATGGCCCACAGCAGGTTGGCAATGGCCTGGGCATTAAATTGGTTTTTCTGTGCGTTGACGAGGGGCAACAGGGCGGCCACAGCCTCTTTAAGCTCTGCTGTACGCTCCTGCCCGTTGTCCACCAGTTTCGCCATGGCCCACACCAGGTTGGTGACTTCCTGTGGATTGAAGTGAGCTTTCTGTGTGTTCACGTGGGGCAACAGCGCGGCCACGGTCTCGTTAAATTCTGGTGTCCGCCTCAGCCCGTTGTCCACCAGTTTCGCCATGGCCCACAGCAGGTTGGCGATTCCCCGGGCATCAATGTCCCTGGCTTGAGGTTTTTGGTTGCACTTGAATATTATTGCATCAAGTAGCGTTGACAATAAGGCAGCTTGAGTAAGCTTGACACGTTCATCCATGGGTTTATGAGGGGTAAAAACACCTGCAGAAGTCAACGAATGAAGTGTTGTCGTCAGGCTTCGCCAGTCCCAACGCCGTGTTATGGTAAAATTTTGCAGCAGACCTGTCAGCTGGCTTTGTTCAGCTCGATTTAACGGTCTTTTAGCAGCTGATGTGTATTGTTTAATTGAATTGGCATACAGGGCGTGATTTCTCCCATCATAGCGATGACCGAATCGCTCCGATTTACTCACCAGATCATCCATTACTTCCTGTTTGATTAGCGCATTAAAATCTTGGGCAGGGTTTACTGAACGGCGCTGTAGATGTTGAGAAGGGCATGCGTCAGAAGAACGGTAAAATTTATTACGTCCCGGGTTAGTGCGTGGGGTATCATCCCACTGCCTGACCGTGCTATGTCTGTATCGACCACGCCTGGAAGAAGTAGCATGGCCACCTGGTCGTTTATAATTATTATCTGATCTTGCGTATTGACCACTGATACCGGTAGAGCTTCTGTCCATAATTATATTTCATTAATTCATGAAAATATAAAAAGCAGACTGCTGTTTTGCTCAGAAGTTCATTTTGCGGAAAAGTTTACTTGAGTCATGATGGGAGGAAGGCGATTACTGGCTGCTTGTTTTCTTCCTCTTTGCTGGTTGACAGGTTTGCTCTCCGAACTGTTCTTCGGCAGTCACGTATGCAGCACCTGCCCACCCTCTTTTAAGTGATACAGAGCCATGACCCTGTGGCGGGGTGTTTACCCTGATCTTTATTTGATCAATATATGGTTTCATTAAATCGTTGTTCAAAAGCTGGTTAGTCGGGATTTCAATGACCTCAAATCCTGCTTTTTGCAACAGTGCGGTTTTCAGCAGAGTCGAACCCTTCCTGGTGTTGAAATCACCACCCACATAATGAGAGGGGCCCTGAACTTCAATCACCATGTTGTGATCTGGCAATAGCAGGTCAACCGGAGGTAATGAGTTCAGACACTTTTCTTCTTCAATCTTCAAAGAGGGAATGCATGATTGGAGTTGATCGCGGAAGTCAGTTTGAAGTTTTGATACGAAGGTCTTGTAACGGGGGACGATCGGACACGGTCTCCCAAGCCAACTTGCGGCCAGGGCAATGATGGATTGTTCATCTTCATTGTTTGGGGATGTATTTTCCAGGCGAGTAAACAGGTCATACAGGTTCTTTTCTAACACGCTACTTTTATTAGCATTGGAGGAATCTAGAGACAACCTGGCACAGCATACCATGACTCCCCAGAGAGACATTGATATCTCTTCCTGAGAAAACGGAGGGTTCTCACTGAATCGATTGACGAGCGATTCGAACGTAGAGGTAACCACGTTCAGCTCAACGAGTTCACCCAGTTTGGCCGTGGCCCACAGCAGGTTGGCGATTTCCTGTGGTTTAAAGTTAGCTTTTTTTACGATCACGCAGTTCAACAGAGCAGCCACCGTTTCGTTGAACTCTGGTGTCTGCTCGTGCCCGTTGTCCACCAGTTTCGCCATGGCCCACAGCAGGTTGGCAATCCCCTGAGGAACTAATTGGGCTTCCTGTACGTTTACGTGGGGCAACAACACGGCCACAGCCTCTTTGAGCTTTGCGGTCCGCTCCTGCCCGCTGTCCACCAGTTTTGCCATGGCCCACAGCAGGTTAGCGATAGCCTGAGGAATAAATTGGTCTTTCTGTGCGTTCACGTGGAGCAACAGGGCGGCCACGGTCTCGTTGAGCTCTGGTGTCCGCTCCTGGCCTTTGTCCACCAGTTTCGCTATGGCCCACAGCAGGTTGGCGATATGCTGGGGAATAAATTGGTCTTTCTGTGCATTCACGTGGGGCAACAGCGCAGCCACGGCCTCTTTGAGCTCCGGTGTTCGCTCCAACCCGCTGTCCACCAGTTTCGCCATGGCCCACAGCAGGATGGTGATTTCCTGTGGTTTAAAGTGAGCTTTCTGTGCGTTCACGTGGCGCAACAGTGCGGTCACTGCTTCTTTGAGCTCTGGTGTTCGCTCCTGCCCGCTGTTCACCAGTTTCGCCATGGCCCACAGCAGGTTGGCGATTTCCTGTGGTCTAAAGTGAGTTTTCTCTGCATTAACGTGGGGCAACAACGTGGCCACGGCCTCGTTGAGTTCTGGTGTTTGCTCCTGCCATTTGTCCACCAGTTTTGCCATGGCCCACAGCAGGTTGGCGATATGCTGAGGAATAAATTGGTCTTTCTGTTCATTCACGCGGGGCAGCAGCGCAGCCACGGCCTCGTTGAGCTCTGTTGTCCGCCTCAGCCCGTTGTCCACCAGTTTCGCCATGGCCCACAGCAGGTTGGCGATACCCTGGGCATTAAATTGGGCTTTCTGTGCGTTCACGTGGTGCAATAGCGCGGCCACGGCCTCTTTGAACTCTGGTGTCCGCTCCAGCCCGTTGTCCACCAGTTTCGCCATGGCCCACAGCAGGTTGACGATACCCTGAGGTTTAAAGTTAGCTTTTTGTACGTTCACGAGGGGCAACAGGGCGGCCACGGCCTTGTTGAGCTCTGGCGTTTGTTTCTGCCCGTTGTCCACCAGTTTCGCCATGGCCCACAGCAGGTTAGCGATTTCCTGGGCATTAAATTGATCTTTCTGTACGTTCACATGGGGCAACAGCGCGGCCACTGCCTCGTTGAGCCCTGGTGTTTGCTTCTGCCCATTGTCCACCAGTTTCGCCATGGCCCACAGCAGGTTGGCGATATGCTGAGGAATAAATTGGTCTTTCTGTGCGTTCACGCGGGGCAACAGGGCGGCCACAGCCTCTTTGAGTTCTGGTGCCTGCTCCTGCCCGTTGTCCATCAGTTTCGCCATGGCCCACAGCAGGTTAGCGATAGCCTGAGGAATAAATTGGTCTTTCTGTGCGTTCACGTGGGGCAACAGGGCAGCCACGGTCTCGTTGAGCTCTGGTGTCCGCTCCTGGCCGTTGTCCACCAGTTTCGCTATGGCCCACAGCAGGTTGGCGATCCCCTGGGTATTAAATTGGTCTTTCTGTGCGTTCACGCGGGGCAACAGCGCAGCCACGGCCGCGTTGAGCCTTGGTGTATGCTCCTGCCCGTTCTCCTGCTCGTTGTCTGCCATTTTCGCCATGGCCCACAGCAGGTTGGTGATAGCCTGAGGAATAAATTGTTGTTTCTGTTCATTCACGCGGGGCAGCAGCGCAGCCACGGCCTCGTTGAGCCCTGACGTTCGCTCCTGCCCGTTGTCCACCAGTTTCGCCATGGCCCACAGCAGGATGGCGATTTCCTGGACATTAAACTGGTCTCTTTGTGCCTTCACGCGGGGTAACAGTGCGGCTACGGTCTCTTTGAGTTCTGGTGTCCGCTCCTGGCCGTTGTCCATCAGTTTCGCCATGGCCCACAGCAGGTTGGTGATTCCCCGGGCATCAATATCCCTGGCTTCAGATTTTTGGTTGCACTTGAATATTATTGCATCAAGCAGAGTAAACAATAAGGCAGCCTGAGTAAGCTTAACACGCTCATCCACGGGCGTATGAAGGGTAAAAACACCCGCTATAGTAAATGAGTGAAGTGTTGTCGTCAGGCTTAGCCAATTCCAGCTCCGCGTTGCTGTGAAATTTTTCAGCAAACGCATCAGCTGGCTTTGTTCCGCTCGATTTAAAGGCCTTTTAGACGCTGACGTGTATTTTTTAATTGAACTGGCATACAGGCCGTGATCTCTACCATCATAGCGATGACCGAAACGATCCGATTTACTCACCAGACCAGCCACTATTTCCTGTTTGGTGAGGGCATTAAAATCTTGAGCACAGTTTACTGAACGGTGAATTAAATATTGAGAAGGACGTGTGCCAGAAGAATGGTAAAATTTATTGCGCCCCGGGGTTGTGCGTCGTGTATTATCCCACTGTCTGACTTGTCTATAACGCCCACGCCTGGAAGCGCCATGGTCATTCGGTTGACTGTAATCATTACCTGATCTTGCGTATTGACCACTGATGCCAGCAGAACTTCTGTCCATAATTATATTTCATTAATTCATGAATATATAAAAAGCAGACTGCTGTTCTGTTCAGAAGTTCATTTTGCAAAAAAGTTTACTTGAGTCATGATGGGAGGAAGGCGATTACTAACTGTTTGTTTTTTTCCTCTTTGCCGGGTTGGTTTGCTCTGCTAAATGTCCTTTGGCAGTAACGTTGCTGCATATGTCCGACCTCTTTCAGGTGATACAGAGTCATGACCCTGTGGCGGGATGCTTACCCTGATCTTTATTTGATCAATATATGGTTTCATTAAATCTTTGTTTAAAAGCTGGTTAGCCGGGATTTCAATGACCTCAAATCCTGATTTTTGCAGCAGTGCGATTTTAAGCAGAGTCGAACCATTCCTGGTGTTGAAATCACCACCCACGTAATGAGAGGGGCCCTGAACTTCAATCACAACGTTGTGATCTGGCAGTAGCAGGTCAACCGGAGGTAATGAGTTCAGACTCTTTTCTTCTTCGATCTGCAAAGATGGAATAGATAATTGGAGTTGATCGCGGAAGTCGGCCTGGTTTTTTGAAATGGTTGTCCGGTAATGGCGGACCACCGGACAGGCTCTGCCACGCCAGCTTGCGGCCATGATCATGATGGATTGATACTCTTCATTATCTGGCGATGTATACTTCAGTCGTGTCAACAGGTCATCCATGTACTTCTCAAGCACATTATTTTTATTGGCATTGGAGTCTAGAGCCAACCTGGCACAGCATACCATTATTCCCCAGATAGACATTGATATCTCTTCCTGAGAAAACTGAAGGTTCTCACTGATTCGATAGACAAGCGATTCGAACGCAGAGGTAGCCACGCTCAGCTCAACGAGTTCACCCAGTTTGGCCGTGGCCCACAGCAGGTTAGCAATACCCTGGGCATTAAATTGGTTTTTTTGTGCGTTCACGAGGGGCAACAGTGTGACCACAGCCTCGTTGAGCCCCGGTGTCTGTTCCTGCCCGTTGTCCACCAGTTTCGCCATGGCCCACAGCAGATTGACGATTTGCTGTGGTTTAAAATTAGCTTTTTTTACGATCACACAGGTCAACAGCGTAGCCACCGTTTCGTTGAACTCTGGTGTCCGTTCGTACCCGTTGTCCACCAGTTTTGCCATGGCCCACAGCAGGTTGGCGATACCCTGCGGTTGAAAGTTAGCTTTTTGTACGTTCACGAGAGGCAACAGGGCGGCCACGGCCTGGTTGAGCTCTGGCGTCCGCTCCTGCCCATTGTCCACCAGTTTTGCCATGGCCCACAGCTGGTTGGCGATTTCCTGAGGTTTAAAGTTACCTTTCTGCGTGTTCACGTGGCGCAACAGCGCGGCTACTGCTTCTTTGAGCACTGGTGTCCGCTCCTGCCAGTTGTCCACCAGTTTTGCCATGGCCCACAGCAGGTTGGCAATGTCCTGGGCATTAAGTCGGTTTTTCTGTGCGTTCAGGAGGGGCAACAAGGAGGTCACGGCCTCTTTGAGCCCTGGTGTCCGTTCCAGCCCGTTGTCCACCAGTTTTGCCATGGCCCACAGCAGGTTGGCGATAGCCTGAGGAATAAACTGGTCTTTCTGTACGTTTACGTGGGGCAACAACACGACCACAGCCTCTTTGAACTCTGCTGTGCGCTCCAGCCCGTTGTCCACCAGTTTTGCCATGGCCCACAGCAGGTTGGCGATATGCTGAGGACTAAATTGGTCTTTCTGTGCGTTCACGTGGGGCAACAGTGCGGCCACGGCCTCTTTGAGCCCTGGTGTCCGCTCCAGCCCGTTGTCCACCAGTTTTGCCATGGTCCATAGCAGGTTGGCAATACTCTGGGCATTAAGTTGGTTTTTCTGTGCGTTCACGAGGGGCAACAGGGCAGCTACGGCCTCGTTGAGTTCTGGTGTCTGCTCCTGCCCATTGTCCACCAGTTTCGCCATGGCCCACAGCAGGTTGGCGATATGCTGAAGAATATATTGGTCTTTCTGTGCGCTCACTAAGGGCAACAGGGCGGCCACGGCCTTGTTCAGTCCTGGTGTCCGCTCCAGCCGGTTGTCCACCAGTTTCGCCATGGCCCACAGCAGGTTGACAATGCCCTGGGCATTAAGTTTGTTTTTCTGTGCGATCATGTGGGGCAACAGCGCGGCCACGACCTCGTTGAGCCCTGGTGCCCGCTCCAGCCCGTTGTCTACCATTTTCGCCATAGCCCACAGCAGGTTGGCGATAGCCTGAGGAATAAATTGGTCTTTCTGTGCGTTTACGTGTGGCAACAACACGACCACAGCCTCTTTGAGCTCTGGTGTGCGCTCCAACCCCTTGTCCACGAGTTTCGCCATGGCCCACAGCAGGTTGGCAATATGTTGAGGAATAAATTGGTCTTTCTTTGCATTTACATGGGGCAACAGTGCGGCCACGGCCTCGTTGAGCCCTGGTGTTCGTTCCTGCCCGTTGTCCACCAGCTTCGCCATGGCCCACAGCAGGTTAGCGATTTCCTGAGCACCAATATTCCTGGCTTCAGGTTTTTGGTTGCACTTGAATATTATTGCATCCAGTAGCGTCGATAATAAGGCAACTTGAGTGAGCTGATCACGCTCATCCATGGGTTTATGAGGGGTAAAAACACCCGCTGAAGTAAATGAGTGCAGTGTTGTCGTCAGGCTTCGCCAATTCCAGCTCCGCGTTGCTGTGAAATTTTGCAGCAAACGCATGAGTTGGCTTTGTTCCGCTCGATTTAACGGTCTTTTAGACGCTGACGTGTATTTTTTAATTGAACTGGCATATAGGCCGTGATCTCTCCCATCATAGCGATGACCGAAATGGTCCGATTTACTCACCAGACCAGCCATTATTTCCTGTTTGGTGAGAGCATGAAAATTTTGAGCATGGTTTACTGAACGGCGCAGTAGATATTGAGAAGGGCCTGCGGCAGAAGAATGGTAAAATTTATTACGCCCCGGAGTTGTGCGTCGACTATTATCCCACTGTCTGACTGTGACTTGTCTATATCGCCCACGCCTGGAAGCGGCACAGTCATTTGGTTGGTTGTCATCATTACCTGATCTTGCGTATTGACCACTGATACCAGCAGAACTTCTATCCATAATTATATTTCATTAATTCATGAAAATATAAAAAGCAGACTGCTGTTCTGCTCAGAAGTTCATTTGGCGGAAAAGTTTACTTGAGTCATGATGGGATAAAGGCGATTAATGGCTGTTTGTTTTCTTCCTCTTTGCTGGGCTGGTTTGCTCTTCTAACTGTTCTTCGGCAGTAACGTATGCAGCAGCATCTGTCCACCTTCTTTTAAGCGATACAGAGTCATGCCCCTGTGGCGGGATGTCTACCCTGTTCTTTATGTGATCAATACATATTTTCATTGAATTCAGGTTCCCAAGCTCGTTAGCCGGAATTTCAATGACCTCAAACCCTGATTTTTGCAACAGTGCGATTTTAAGCAGAGTCGAACCATTCCTGGTTTTGAAATCACCACCCACGTAATGAGACGATCCCTGAACTTCAATCACCATGTTGTGATCTGGCAGTAGCAGGTCAACCGGAGGTAATGAGTTCAGACTCTTTTCTTCTTCAATCTGCAAAGATGGAATGCACAATTGGAGTTGATCGCGGAAGTCGGCTTGAGGTTTTGAAATGATTGTCTGGTAATGGGGGATGACCGGGCACGCTCTGCCAAGCCAACTTGCGGCCATGACAATGATGGATTGTTCCTCTTCATTATCCGGGGATGTATTTTCCAGGCGTGTCAACAGGTGATCCATGTGCTTTTCAAACACGTTGTTTTTATTGGCATTAGAGTCGAGAGCCAACCTGGCACAGCATACCATGACTCCCCAGAGAGACATCGATATCGCTTGCTGAGGGAGCTGAGAGTTTTCACTGATTCGGTAAACAAGCGATTCGAACATGGATGTAACCACATTCAGCTCAACTAGCTCACCCAGCTTCGCCATGGCCCACAGCAGGTTGGCGATATGCTGAGGAATAAATTGGTCTTTCTGTGCGATCACGCGGGGCAACAGCGCCGCCACAGTCTCGTTGAGCCTTGGTGTCAGCTCCTGCCCGTTGTCCACCAGTTTCGCCATGGCCCACAGCAGGTTGGCGATACCCTGTGGTTTAAAGTTAGCTTTCTGTGCGTTCACGTGGTGCAATAGCGCGGCCAGTGCCTCGTTGAGCCCTGGTGTCTGCTCCTGCCCGTTGTCCACCAGTTTCGCCATGGCCCACAGCAGGTTGGCGATACCCTGTGGTTTAAAGTTAGCTTTCTGTGCGTTCACGTGGGGCAACAGCGCGGCTACGGCTTCGTTGAGCTCTGGTATCTGCTCCTGCCCGTTGTCCACCAGTTTCGCCATGGCCCACAGCAGGTTGGCGATGCCCTGGGCATTAAATTGGTCTTTCTGTGCGTTCACGTGGGGTAGCAGCGCGGTCACAGCCTCGTTGAGCCTTGGTATCTGTTCCTGCCCGTTGTCCGCCAGTTTCGCCATGGCCCACACCAGGTTGGCGATTTCCTGTGGTTGAAAGTTAGCTTTCTGTGCGTTCACGTGGGGCAACAGCGCGGCCAAGGCCTCTTTGAGCCGTGGTGTTTGCTCCTGCCCGTTGTCCACCAGTTTCGCCATGGACCACAGCAGGTTGGCGATTTCCTGTGGTTTAAAGTTAGCTTTCTGTGCGTTTACGTGGGGCAACAACGCGGCCACAGCCTCTTTGAGCTCTGGTGACCACTCCCCGTTGTTCACCAGTTTCGCCATGGCCCACACCAGGTTGGCGATTTCCTGTGGTTTAAAGTTAGCTTTCTGTGCCTTCACTTGGGGCAACAGCGCGGCCAAGGCCTCTTTGAACCGTGGTGTTTGCTCCTGCCCGTTGTCCACCATTTTCGCCATGGCCCACAGTAGGTTGGTGATTTCCTGGGGTTTAAAGTTAGCTTTCTGTGCGTTCACATGGGTCAACAGCGCGGCTACGGCCTCTTTGAGCCCTGGTCTCAGCTCCTGCCCGTTGTCCACCAGTTTCGCCATGCCCCACATCAGGTTGGCGAGATGCTGAGGAATAAATTGGTCTTTCCGTGCGTTCACGTGGGGGAATAGCGCGGCCATGGCCTCTTTGAACTCTGGTATCAACTCCTGCCCGTTGTCCACCAGTTTCGCCATGGACCACAACAGGTTGACGATCCCCTGGGCAGTAAATTGCGCTTTCTGTGCGTTCACGTGGGGCAACAGTGCAGCCATGGCCTCTTTGAGTTCTGGTGTCCGCTTCAGCCCGTTGTCCACCAGTTTCGCCATGGCCCAGAGTAGGTTGGCGATTTCCTGTGGTTTAAAGTTAGCTCTCTGTGCGTTCACATGGGGCAACAGCACGGCCACGGCCTTGTTGAGTCCAGGTGTCCGCTCCTGCCCGTTGTGGACCAGTTTCGCCATAGCCCACAGCAGGTTGGCGATTTCCTGAGTGCCAATATCCCTGGCTTCAGGTTTTTGGTTGCACTTGAATATTATTGCATCAAGCAGAGTAAACAATAAGGCAGCCTGAGTACGCTTAACACGCTCATCTGTGGGTTTATGAGGGGTAAAAACACCTGCTGAAGTAAATGAGTGCAGTGTTGTCGTCAGGCTTCGCCAATTCCAGCGCCGAGTTGCGGTAAAATTCTTCAGGAAACGTATCAGCTGGCTTTGTTCATCCCGATTTAAAGGTCTTTTAGAAGCTGACGTGTATTGTTTTATTGAACTAGCGTATTGACCGTGATTTCTCCCATCATAGCGATGACCGAAACGATTCGATTTACTCACCAGGTCATCCATTATTTCTGGTTTGATGAGGGCATTAAAATCTTGAGCAGGGTTTACTGAACGGCGCAGTAGATATTGAGATGGGCTTGCGGCAGAAGAATGGTAAAATTTATTACGCACCGGGGTATTGCGGAGGGGATTATCCCTCTTTCTGACTGTGCCATGTCTGTATCGCCCACGCCTTGAAGTAGCGGCATGGTTATCCGATTGTTTGTAATCATTATCGGATCCTGCGTATTTACCACTTATACCAGCAGAGCTTCTATGCATAACTATATTTCATTAATTCATGAAAATATAAAAAGCAGACTGCGATGCTGTTCAGAAGTTCATTTTGCTGGAATTTTTGCAAACGTAATTGGTAGGGGAAATACATCTACTCTTGATGCCACCCATCCGATATTTTCAAATCATCCGGGGCGAGATGTATGGGTAACAGGTGTTCAACACTGGCATTCCTTCCCGGAATATGAAGAAGGTTCTTGAGTCATGATGTGAGGAAGGCGATTACTGGCTGCTTGTTTTCTTCCTCTTTGCTGGTTTACCGGTTTGCTCTCCTGACTGTTCTTCGGCAGTAACGTATGCAGCACCTGCCCAGCCCCTTTTAAGTGATACACAGTCATGACCCTGTGGCGGGATACTTACCTTGATCTTTATTTGATCAATATATGGTTTCATCAAATCTTTGTTCAAAAGCTGCTTAGTCGGGATTTCAATGACCTCAAATCCTGCTTTTTGCAACAGTGCGATTTTAAGCAGAGTTGAACCCTTTCTGGTGTTGAAATCACCACCCACGTAATGAGAGAGTCCCTGAACTTCAATCACTATGTTGTGATCTGGCAGAAGCAGGTCAACCGGAGGTAATGAGTTCAGACTCTTTTCTTCTTCAATCTTCAGAGATGGAATAGATAATTGGAGTTGATCGCGGAAGTCGGCTTGGGTTTTTGATATGGTTGTCTGGTAATGGCGGATGACCGGACAGGCTCTGCCAAGCCAACTTGCGGCCATGATCATGATGGATTTATCCTCTTCATTATCTGGCGATGTATTTTCGAGGCGAGTCAACAGGTCATCCATGTGCTTTTCAAGCACGTTATTTTTATTGGCATTGGAGTCTAGAGCCAACCTGGCACAGCATACCATGACTCCCCAGAGAGACATTGCTATTTCTTCCTGAGAAAACTGAAGGTTCTCACTGATTCGATAGACGAGCAATTCCAACGTAGAAGTAGCCACGTTCAACTCAACGAGTTCACCCAGTTTGGCCGTGGCCCACAGCAAATTGGCAATACCCTGGGCATTAAATTGGTCTTTCTGTGTGTTCACGATGGGCAACAGCGCGACCACAGCTTCGTTGAGCCCTGGTCTCCGCTCCTGCGCGTTGTCCACCAGTTTCGCCATTGCCCACAGCAGGTTGGTGATTCCCTGTGGGTTAAAGTTAGCTTTTTGTGCATTTACGTGGAGCAACAGTGTAACCACTGCCTCTTTGAACTCTCGTGTCTGCTTCTGCCCGTTGTCCACAAATTTTGCCATGGCCCACAGCAGGTTGGCGATATGCTGAGGAATTAATTGGTCTTCCTGTGCGTTCACGCAGGGCAGCAGAGCGGCCACGGCCTTGTTGAACTCTGGTATCCACTCCAATCCGTTGTCCACCAGTTTTGCCATGGCCCACAGAATGTTAGCAATATTCTGGGCATTAAATTGGACTTTCTGGGCATTTAAATGAGGCAACAGCACGGCCACGGCTTCTTTAAGCCCTTGTGTCCGCTCCTGCCCGTTGTCCACCAGTTTCGCTATGGCCCACAGTATGTTGGCGATATCCTGGGCATTAAATTGGTCTTTCCGAACGGTCACGTGGGGCAATAGCGCGGCCACGGCACCGTTGAGCCCTGGTGTCCGCTCCTGCCAGTTGTCTACCAGTTTCGCCATGGCCCACAGCAGGTTGGCGATATCCCGGGCATTGAGGTGGTCTTTCCGGGCGTGAAAGTGGGGCAATAGCGCGGCCACGGTCTCGTTAAGCCCTGGCGTTCGCTCCTGCCCGTTGTCCACCAGTTTCGCTATGGCCCACAGCAGGTTGGCGATATGCCGGGGAATAAATTGGTCTTTCTGTGCTTTCACGCGGGGTAACAGCACAGCCACGGCCTCGTTGTGATCTGATGTCCGCTCCTGCCCTTTGTCCGCCAGTTTCGCCATGGCCCACAGCAGGCTGGCGTTACCTTGGGCATTAAATTGGTCTTTCTGT
This sequence comes from Thalassotalea sp. G20_0, assembly GCF_017744175.1. NCBI lineage: Bacteria > Pseudomonadati > Pseudomonadota > Gammaproteobacteria > Alteromonadales > Colwelliaceae > Thalassotalea > Thalassotalea sp. G20_0. Next base: position 45,662 of record NZ_JAGHQV010000026.1, read on the forward strand.
ATCTTCACGTGGGGCAACAGCGCGGCTAAGGTCTCGTTGAGCTCTGGTGTCTGCTCCTGCCCGTTGTCCACCAGTTTCGCCATGGCCCACAGCAGGTTGGCGATCCCCTGGGCATTAAATTGGTCTTTCTGTGCGTTCACGAGGGGTAACAGCGCGGCTGCGGTCTCTTTGAGCCCTGGTGCCCACTCCTGCCCGTTGTCCACCAGTTTCGCCATGGCCCACAGCAGGCTGGCGATCCCCTGTGGTTTAAAGTCAGCTTTCTGTGCGTTCACGTGGGGCAATAGCGCGGCCAGAGCCTCGTTAAACTCTGTTGTCTGCTCCTGCCCGTTGTCCACCAGCTTTGCCATGGCCCACAGCAGGTTGGCGATATGCTGGGGAATAAATTGGTCTTTCTGTACGATCACATGGTGCAACAGCGCGGCCACGGCCTCTTCGATGTCTGGTGTCCGCTCCTGCCCGTTGTCCATCAGTTTTGCAATGGCCCACAGCAGGTTGGCGATCCCCTGGGCATTAAATTGGTCTTTCTGTGCGTTCACGAGGGGCAATAGCGCGGCCACGGCCTCGTTGAGCCCTGGCGTCCGCTCCTGGCCGTTGTCCACCAGTTTCGCCATGGCCCACAGCAGGTTAGCGATATGCTGAGGAATAAATTGGTCTTTCTGTGCGTTCACGAGGGGCAATAGCGCGGCCACGGCCTCGTTGAGCCCTGACGTTCGCTCCTGCCCGTTGTCCACCAGTTTCGCCATGGCCCACAGCAGGTTGGCGATTTCCTGTGGGTTAAAGTTAGCTTTCCGTACGTTCACGAGGGGCAACAGCGCGACCACGGCCTTGTTGAGCCCTGGCGTCCGCTCCTGGCCGTTGTCCACCAGTTTCGCCATGGCCCACAGCAGGTTAGCGATTCCCTGAGGATCAATATCCCTGGCTTCAGATTTTTGGTTACACTTGAACCTTATTGCATCGAGCAGAGTAAACAATAAGGCAGTCTGAGTAAGCTTAACAGGCTCATCCACGGGTTTATGAAGGGTAAAAACACCCGCTGAAGTAAATGAGTGAAGTGTTGTGGTCAGGCTTCGCCAATTCCAGTTCCGGGTTGGCGTGAAATTTTGCAGCAAACGTATTAGCTGGCTTTGTTCCGCTCGATTTAACGGTCTTTTAGCAGCTGATGAGTATTTTTTAACTGAACTGGCATACTGACCGTGATTTCTCCCATCATAGCGATGACCGAAACGATCCGATTTACTGACCAGGTCATTCATTATTTCCTGTTTGATGAGGGTATTAAAATCTTGAGCACAGTTTACTGAACGATGCATTAAATATTGAGAAGGGTGTGTCCCGGAAGAATGGTGAAATTCATTACATCTCGGGGTAGAGCGGGGATGACTATCCCGCTGTCTGACTGGGGCATGTCTATATCGACCACGCCTTGAATAAGGGGCATGGCTATTTGGTTGGTTGTAACTGTTATTTGATCTTGTGCAATGACCACTGATACCAGCATAACTTCTATCCATAATTATATTTCATTAATTCATGAAAATATAAAAAGCAGACTGCTGTTCTGCTCAGAAGTTCATTTTGCGGAAAAGTTTATTTGAGCCATGATGAGAGGAAGGCGATTACTGGCTGTTTGTTTTCTTCCTCTTTGCCGGGTTGGTTTGCTCTGCTAAATGTTGTTCGGCAGTCACGCATGCAGCGTCTGTCCACCCTCTTTTAAGTGAAACAGAGCCATAGCCCTGTGGCGGGATGCTCACCCTGATCCTTATTTGATCAATGTATGGTTTCATTAAATCGTTATTCAAAAGCTGGTTAGTCGGGATTTCAATGACCTCAAATCCTGCTTTTTGCAACAGTGCGATTTTAAGCAGAGTCGAACCGTTTCTGGTTTTGAAATCACCACCCACGTAATGAGACGGTCCCTGAACTTCAATCACTATGTTGTGATCTGGCAGAAGCAGGTCAACCGGAGGTAATGAGTTCAGACTCTTTTCTTCTTCAATCTTCAGAGATGGAATAGATAATTGGAGTTGATCGCGGAAGTCGGCCTGGGTTTTTGAAATGGTTGTCTGGTAATGGCGGCTGACCGGACAGGCTCTGCCAAGCCAACTTGCAGCCATGATCATGATGGATTGATCCTCTTCATTATCTGGCGAAGTATTTTCCAGGCGACTCAACAGGCCATCCATGTGCTTTTCAAGCCCGTTATTTTTATTGGCATTGGAGTCTAAAGCCAAACTGGCACAGCATACCATTACTCCCCAGAGAGACATCAATATCTCTTGCTGAGACAACTGAATATTCTCACTGAATTGATAGACAAGCGATTCGAACGCAGAGGTAGCCACGTTCAGCTCAACGAGTTCACCCAGTTTGGCCGTGGCCCACAGCAGGTTGGCAATACCCTGGGCATTAAATTGGTCTTTCTGTGCGTTCACGAGGGGCAACAGCGCGTCCACGGCCTCTTTGAGCCCTGGTGTCTGCTCCTGTCCGTTGTCTACCAGTTTCGCCATGGCCCACAGCAGGTTGGCGATATCCTGGGCATTAAATTGGTCTCTTTGTATGTTCACTTGGGGCAACAACGCGGCCACTGCCTCGTTGAACTCTGGTGTCCGCTCCTGTCCGTTGTCCACCAGTTTCGCCATGGACCACAGGAGGCTGGCGATATGCTGGGGAATAAATTGGTCTTTCTGTCCATTCATGTGGGGCAACAGCACGACCAGAGGCTCTTTGAGCACTGGTGTCCGATCCAGCCCGTTGTCCACCAGTTTCGCCATGGCCCACAGCAGGTTAGCGATACCCTGTGGTTTAAAGTTAGCTTTCTGTGCGTTCACGTGGGACAACAGCGCGGCCGCAGCCTCTTTGAGCTCTGGTGTCTGCTCCTGCCCGATGTCCACCAGTTTCGCCATGGCCCATAGCAGGTTGGCGGTACCCTGGGCATTAAATTGGTCTTTCTGTGCTTTCACGCAGGGCAACAGCGCGGCCACGGCCTTTTTGAGCCTTGGTGTGTGCTCTTGCCCGTTATCCACCAGTTTGGCCATGGCCCACAGCAGGTTGGCGATATGCTGAGGAATAAACTGGTCTTTCTGTGCGTTCACGTGGGGCAACAGCGAGGCCACGGCCTCTTTGAGCTCTGGTCTCCGCTCCTGCCCTTCGTTCGTCAGTTTCGCCATGGCCCACAGCAGGTTGGCGATATCCTGGGCATTAAATTGATCTTTCTGTGCATTCACGTGGGGCAACAGCGCGGCTACGGCCTCTTTGAGCTCTGTTGTCTGCTCCTGCCCGTTGTCCACCAGTTTCGCCATGGCCCATAGCAGGTTGGTGATTTCCTGTGGTTTAAAGTTAGCTTTCTGTGTGTTCACGTGGGGCAACAGCGCGGCTATGGCCTCTTTGAACTCTGGTGTCCGCTCCAGCCCGTTGTCCACCAGTTTCGCCATGGCCCACAGCAGGTTAGCGATACCCTGTGGTGTAAAGTTGGCTTTCTGTGTGCTCACGTGGGGCAACAGCGCGGGCACGGTTTCGTTAAACCCTGGCGTCCACTGTGGCCCGTTGCCCACCAGTTTCGCCATGGCCCACAGCAGGTTGACGATACCCTGTGGTGTAAAGTTGGCTTTCTGTGCGCTCACTTGGGGCAACAGCACGGCCACGGCCTTGTTGAGCTCTGGGGTCAGCTCCTGTCCGTTGTCCACCAGTTTTGCCATGGCCCACAGCAGGTTGGCGATTTCCTGTGGTTTAAAGTCAGCTTTCTCTGGGTTCACTTGTGGCAACAGCACGGCCACGGCCTCTTTGAGCTGCGGTGTCCACTCCTGCCCGTTGTCCACCAGTTTCGCCATGGCCCACAGCAGGTTGGCGATATGCTGAGGAATAAATCGGTTTTTCTGTGCGTTCACGAGGGGCAACAGGGCGGCCACGGCCTCGTTGAGCCCTGGTGTCCGCTCCAGCCGGTTGTCCACCAGTTTCGCCATGGCCCACAGCAGGTTGGCAATACCCTGGGCGGTAAGTTGGTTTTTCTGTGCGTCCAGGAGGGGCAGCAGGGCGGCCACAGCATCTTTGAGCCCGGGTGTCCGCTCCAGCCCGTTGTCCACCAGTTTCGCCATGGCCCACACCAGGTTAGTGACTTCTTGTGGTTTAAAGTGAGCTTTCTGTGCGTTCACGCGGGGTAACAGCGCAGCCACGGCCTCTTTGAGCCTTGGTGTATGCTCCTGCCCGTTGTCTGCCATTTTCGCCGTGGCCCACAGCAGGTTGGAGATAGCCTGAGGAATAAATTGGTCTTTCTGTACGTTCACGTGGGGCAACAGAGCGAACATGGCCTCTTTGAGATCTGGTGTCTGCTCCTGGCCGTTGTCCACCAGTTTCGCCATGGCCCACACCAGGTTGGTGACTTCCTGTGGTTTAAAGTGAGCTTTCTGTGCGTTCACGTGGTGTAACAAAGCGACCACGGCCTCGTTGAACTCTGGTGTCTGCTCCTGGCCGTTGTCCACCAGTTTTGCCATGGCCCACAGCAGGTTGGCGACACCCTGGGCATCAATATCCCTGACTGGAGGTTTTTGGTTGCAGTTAAATATTATTGCATTAAGTAGCGTTGATAATAAGTTAGCCTGAGTAAGTTTAACTCGCTCATCCATCGGTTTATGAAGGGTAAAAACACCCGCTGAAGTAAATGAGTGAAGTGTTGTCGTCAGGCTTCGCCAATTCCAACTCCGTGTTGCGGTAAAATTTTGTAGCAAGCGTACCAGCTGGCTTTGTTCCGCTCGATTTAACGGTCTTTTAGCAGATGTCGTGTATTTTTTAATTGAACTGGCATATTGCCCGTGATTTCTCCCATCATAGCGATGACCGAAACGATACGATTTACTCACCAGATCATCCATTATTTCCTGTTGGATGAGGGCATTAAAATCTTGAGCAGAGTTTACTGAACGGCGCATTAAATATTGAGAAGGGCGTGTGCCAGAAGAATGGTGAAATTCATTGCGACCCGTTGCAGCGCGGGGGGTATTATCCCATTGTCTGACTGTAGCATGTCTGTATCGCCCACACCTTGAAGAAGGGGTATGGCCATTCGGTTGGTTGTAACCGTTATCTGATCTTGTGTATTGATCACTGATACCAGCAGAACTTCTATCCATAATTATATTTCATTAATTCATGAAAATATAAAAAGCAGACTGCTGTTCTGCCCAGGAGTTCATTTTGCGGAAAAGTTTACTTGAGTCATGATGGGAGGAAGGCGATTACTGGCTGTTTGTTTTCTTCCTCTTTGCCGGGTTGGTTTGCTCTCCTAACTGTTCTTCGGCAGTCACGTATGCAGCATTTGTCCAACCTCTTTTCAGTGAAACAGAGTCATGACCCTGTTGCGGGATGCTCACCCTGATCCTTATTTGATCAATGTATGGTTTCATTAAATCGTTATTCAAAAGCTGGTTAGTCGGGATTTCAATGACCTCAAATCCTGCTTTTTGCAACAGTGCGATTTTAAGCAGAGTCGAACCATTCCTGGTTTTGAAATCACCACCTACATAATGATGCGGTCCCTGAACTTCAATCACCATGTTGTGATCTGGCAGAAGCAAGTCAACCGGAGGTAATGAGTTCAGACTCTTTTCCTCTTCGATCTTCAAAGATGGAATAGATGATTTGAGTTGATCACGGAAGTTGGCCTGGTTTTTTGAAATGATTGTCTGGTAATGGCGGACGACCGAACAGGTTCTGCCAAGCCAACTTGCAGCCATGTTAATGATGGATTGATCCTCTTTATTATCTGGCGATGTATTTTTCAGGCGAATGAGCAGGTCATCCATGTGTTTTTCAAACACGTTATTTCTATTGGTATTGGAGTCTAGAAACAATCTGGCACAGCATACCATTAATGCCCAGAGAGACATCGATATCTCTTTCTTGGAAAACTGAAGGTTCTTACTGATTTGATAGAGAAGCGATTCGAACGTAGAGGTAACCAGGTTCAGCTCAACGAGTTCACCTAGTTTCGCAATGGCCCAAAGCAGGTTAGCGATTTCCTGTGGTTTAAAGTTAGTTTTTTGTGCGTTCACGAGGGGCAACAGGGCGGCCACGGCCTCTTTGAGACCTGGTGAGGGCTCCAGCCCATTGTCCACCAGTTTCGCCATGGCCCAAAGCAGGTTGGCGATACCCTGTGGTTTAAAGTTAGCTTTTTGTCCATTCACGAAGGGCATCAGCGGGGTCACGGCCTCGTTGAACCCTGGTGTCTGCTCCTGCCTGTTGTCTACCAGTTTCGCCATGGCCCAAAGCAGGTTGGCGATTTCCTGTGGGTTAAAGTTAGCTTTTTGTATGTTCACGAAGGGCAACAGCGCCGCCACGGCCTCGTTGAGTCCTGGTGTCTGCTCCTGCCCGTTGTCCACCAGTTTCGCCATGGCCCAGAGCAGGTTGGCGATATGCTGAGGAATAAATTGGTCTTTCTGTGCGTTCACCCGGGGCAACAGGGCGACCATGGTCTCGTTGAGCTCTGGTGTTTGCTCCTGCCCGTTATCTACCAGTTTCGCCATGGCCTGTAACAGGTTGGCGATGCCCTGGGCAGTAAATTGGTCTTTCTGTGCGTTCACGTGGGGCAACAGTGCGGCCACGGCCTTTTTGAACTCTGGTGTTTGCTCCTGCCCGTTATCTACCAGTTTCGCCATGGCCCACAGCAGGTTAGCGATATGCTGTGGATTAAAGTTGGTTTTTGGTACGGTCACGCAGGGCAACAGCGCAGCTACGGCTTCGTTGAACTCTGGTGTCTGCTCCAGCCCGTTGTCCACCAGTTTCGCCATGGCCCAAAGCAGGTTGGTGATTTCCTGGGGTTTAAAGTCAGCTTTCTGTGCGTTCACGTGGGGCAACAGTACGGTCAGGGTCTCGTTGAGACCTGGTGTCCGGTCCTGCCCGTTGTCCTCCAGTTTTGCCATGGCCCACAGCAGGTTAGCGATATGCTGAGGACTCAACTGGTCTTTCAGTGGGGTTACGAGGGGCAGCAGCGCGACCACAGCCTCGTTGAAACCGGGTGTCCGCTCCTGCCCGTTGTCCTCCAGTTTTGCCATGGCCCACAGCAGGTTGACGATATGATGAGGAATAAACCAGTCTTTCTTTGCGATCACGAGGGGTATCAGCGTGCCCAGAGCCTTGTTGAACTCTGGTGTCCGCTCCTGCCCGTTGTCCACCAGTTTCGCCATGGCCCACAGCAGGTTGACGATACCCTGTGGTGTAAAGTTAGCTTTTTGTACGTTCACGTGGGGCAACAGCACGGCCACGGCCTCGTTGAGACCTGGTGTCCGCTCCTGCCCTTTGTCCACCAGTTTCGCCATGGCCCACAGCTGGTTGGAGATTTCTTGGGCATTAAATTGGTTTTTCTGTGCGTTCACGTGGGGCAACAACACGGCCACAGTCTCTTTGAGCCCTGGTACCCACTTCCGATCGTTGTCCATCAGTTTCGCCATGGACCACAGCAGGCTAGTGATTTCCTGTGGTTTAAAGTCAGCTTTCTGTGCGTTCACGCGGGGCAACAGCGCAGCCACGGCCTCTTTCAGCTCTTGTGTTTGCTCTTGTCCGTTGTCCACCAGTTTCGCCATGGCCCACAGCATGTTGGCAATACCCTGGGCGTTAAATTGGTCTCTCTTTGCATTCAGTAGGGGCAGCAGGGTGGCCACAGCTTCTATGAGCCCTGGTGTCCGCTCCTGCCCGTTGTCCACCAGTTTCGCCATGGCCCACAGCAGGTTGGCGATTCCCTGAGGAATAAATTGTTTTTTCTGTGCGTTCACATGGGGCAACAACACGGCCACGGCCTCGTTGAACTCTGGCGTCCGCTCCTGCCCGTTGTCCACCAGTTTCGCCATGGCCCACAGCAGGTTAGCGATTTCCTGAGCACCAATATCACTGGCTTCAGGTTTTTGGTTGCAGTTGAATATTATTGCATCAAGTAGTGTCGACAATAAGGCAACCTGAGTGAGCTGAACACGCTCATCCATGGGCTTATGAGGGGTAAAAACACCCGCTGAAGTCAATGAGTGAAGTGTTGTCGTCAGGCTTCGCCAATTCCAGCTCCGTGTTGCGGTAAAATTTTGCAGCAAACGCATCAGCTGGCTTTGTTCTGTTCGATTTAACGGTCTTTGAGCAGCTGATGAGTATTTTTTGATTGAACTGGCATACTGACCGTGATTTCTCCCATCATAGCGATGACCGAAACGTTCCGATTTACTCACCAGACCAGCCATTATTTCTGGTTTGATGAGGGAATGAAAATTTTGAGCAGGGTTTATTGAACGGCACTGTAGATGTTGAGAGGAGCGTGTGCCAGAAGAATGGTAAAATTCATTGCGACCCGGTGCAGTGCGGGGGGGATGATTTTGTCTGACTGTGGCATGTCTGTATCGCCCACGCCTTGAAGAAGGGGCATGGCCATTCGGTTGGTTGTAACCGTTATCTGATCTTGCGTATTGACCACTGATACCAGCAGAACTTCTATCCATAATTATATTTCATTAATTCATGAAAATATGAAAAGCAGACTGCCGTTCTGCCCGGAAGTTCATTGTGCGGCAAAGTTTATTTGAGTCATGATGGGAGGAAGGCGACTACTGACTGTTTGTTTTCTTCCTCTTTGCCGGGTTGGTTTGATCTGCTAAATGTTCTTCACCAGTAATGTATGCAGTACCTGCCCACCTTCTTTTAAGTGGTACAGAGCCATGCTCCTGTGGCGTGATGCCTATCCTGGTCTTTATTTGATCAATGTATGGTTTCATTAAATCGTTGTCAAAAAGCTGGTTAGCCGGGATTTCAATGACCTCAAATCCTGCTTTTTGCAACAGTGCGATTTTCAGCAGAGTCGAACCATTCCTGATTTTGAAATCACCATCAACATAATGAGAGGGACCCTGAACTTCAATCACCATGTTGTGATCTGTCAGAAGCAGGTCAACCGGAGGTAATGAGTTCAGACTCTTTTCCTCTTCGATCTTCAAAGATGGAATAGATGATTGGAGTTGATCGCGGAAGTCGACTTGGGTTTTTGAAATGGTTGTCTGGTAATGGCGGACGACCGGACACGCTCTGCCAAGCCAACTGGCGGCCATGATCATGATGGTTTGATCATCTTCATTATCTGGCGAGGTATTTTCCAGGCGAGTCAACAGGTCATCCATGTGCTTTTCAAACACATTAATTTCATCAGCATTGGAGTCTAGAGACAGCCTGGCACAGCATACCATTAATCCCCATAGAGACATCGATATCTCTTTCTGAGAAAACTGAAGTTTCTCACTGATTCGATAGACGAGCGATTCGAACGTATAGATAGCCACGTTCAACTCAACGAGTTCACCCAGTTTGGCCGTGGCCCACAGCAGGTTGGCAATACCCTGGGCATTAAATTGGTCTTCCTGTTCGTTCACGAGGGGCAACAGCGTGATCACCGCCTCGTAGAGCCCTGGTGTTTGCTCCTGCCCGTTGTCCACCAGTTTCGCCATGGCCCACAGCAGGTTGACGATTTCCTGGGGGTTAAAGTTCGCTTTTTGTACGATCACGCCGGTCAACAGCACAGCCACCGTTTCGTTGAACTCCGGTGTCTGCTCGTGCCCGTTGTCCACCAGTTTCGCCATGGCCCACAGCAGGTTGCTGATTGCCTGTGGTGTAAAGTTAGCTTTCTGTGCATTCACGTGGGGCAACAGCGCGGTTACGGCCTCCATGAGCCCCGGTATCTTCTCCTGCCCGTTGTCCGCCAGTTTCGCCATAGCCCACAGCAGGTTGGCAATGCCCTGGGCATTAAGTTGGTTTTTCTGTGCGTTCACGAGGGGCAACAGGGCCGCCACGGCCTCGTTGAGCTCTGGTGTCTGCTCCTGCCCGCTGTCCACCAGTTTTGCCATGGCCCACAACAGGTTGGCGATGTGCTGAGGAATAAACTGGTCTTTCTGTACGTTCACGTGAGGCAACAGGGCAGCCACGGCCTTGTTGAGCTCTGGTGTCTGCTTCTGCCCGTTGTCCACCAGTTTCGCCATGGCCCACAGCAGGTTGGTGATTTCCTGAGGGTTAAAGTCAGCTTTCTGTGCGTTGACGAGGGGTAACAGCACGGCCACGGCCACGGCCTCGTAGAGGTTTAGTGTCCGCTTCTGGCCGTTGTCCACCAGTTTCGCCATGGCCCACAGCAGGTTGGCGATATCCTGGGAATTAAATTGGTCTTTCTGTGTGTTCACGCAGGGCAACAGTGCGGCCACAGCTTCTTTGAGCTCTGGTGTCTGCGCCTGCCCGTTTTCCACCAGTTTCGCCATGGCCCACAGCATGTTGGCGATATGCTGAGGAATAAATTGGTCTTTCTGCGCGTTCACGAGAGGCAACAGGGCGGCCACGGCCTCATTGAGCCCTGGTGTCTGCGGCTGTGTATTTTCCATCAGTTTCGCCATGGCCCACAGCAGGTTGGCGATACCCTGAGGAATAAATTGGTCTTTCTGTGCGTTCACGTGGGGCAACAGGGCGGCCACGGCCTCTTTGAACCCTGGTGTCCGCTTCAGCCCGTTGTCCACCAGTTTCGCCATAGCCCACAGCAGGTTGACAATGCCCTGGGCATTAAGTTTGTTTTTCTGTGCGTTCATGAGGGGCAACAGTGCGGCCACGGCCTCGTTGAGCACTGGTGTCCCCTCCAGCCCGTTGTCCACCAGTTTCGCCATGGCCCACAGCAGGTTGACAATGCCCTGGGCATTAAATTGGTTTTTCTGTGCGTTCATGAGGGGCAACAGCGTGGTCACGGCTTCGTTGAGCCCTGGTGTCTGTTCCTGCCTATTGTCCACCAGTTTTGCCATGGCCCACAGCAGGTTGGTGATGTGCTGAGGAATAAACTGGTCTTTCTGTGCGTTCACGCGAGGCAACAGGGCGGCCACGGCCTCGTTGAGTTCTGGTGTCCGCTCCAGCCGGTTGTCCACCAGTTTTGCCATGGCCCACAGCAGGTTGGCAATGCCCTGGGCGTTAAATTGGTCTTTCTTTGCATTCAGGAGGGGCAGCAGGGCGGCCACCGCATCTTTGAGACCTGGTGTCCGCTCCAGCCCGTTTTCCACCAGTTTCGCCATGGCCCACAGCAGGTTGACAACGCCCTGGGCATTAAGTTGGTTTTTCTGTGCGTTCACGAGGGGCAACAGCGTGGCCACGGCCTCGTGGAGCCCTGGTGTCCGCTCCAGTCCGTTGCCCACCAGTTTCGCCATGGCCCACAGCAGGTTGGCAATGGCCTGGGCATTAAATTGGTTTTTCTGTGCGTTGACGAGGGGCAATAGGGCGGCCACAGCCTCTTTGAGCTCTGCTTTACGCTCCTGCCCGTTGTCCAGCAGTTTTGCCATGGCCCATACCAGGTTGGTGACTTCCTGTGGTTTAAAGTGGGCTTTCTGTGCGTTCACGTGGTGTAACAAAGCGACCACGGCCTCGTTAAGCTCTGGTGTCCGTTCCTGTCCGTTGTCCACCAGTTTTGCCATGGCCCACAGCAGGTTGGCGATTCCCAGAGCATCAATATCCCTGGCTGGAGGCTTTTGGTTGCAGTTAAATATTATTGCATCAAATAGCGTTGACAATAAGTTAGCCTGAGTAAGTCTAACTCGCGCATCCATGGGTTTATGAAGGGTAAAAACACCCGCTGTAGTCAATGAGTGCAGTGTTGTCGTCAGGCTTCGCCAATTCCAGCTCCGCGTTGCTGTGAAATTTTGTAGCAAACGCATCAGCTGGCTTTGTTCAGCTCGATTTAACGGTCTTTGAACAGCTGACGTGTATTTTTTAATTGAGCTGGCATATTGCCCGTGATTTCTCCCATTATAGCGTTGACCGAAACGATCAGATTGACTTACCAGGTCATCCATTATTTCTGGTTTGATGAGGGCATTAAAATCTTGAGCAGAGTTTACTGAACGGTACTGTAGATGTTGAGACGAGCGTGTGCCAGAAGAATGGTAAAATTGATTGCGACCCGGTGCAGTGTGGGGGGGATGATTCCATTGTCTGACTGTGGCATGTCTGTATCGCCCACGCCTTGAAGAAGGGGCATGGCCATTCGGTTGGTTGTAACCGTTATCTGATCTTGCGTATTGACCACTGATACCAGCATAACTTCTATCCATAATTATATTTCATTAATTCATGAAAATATGAAAAGCAGACTGCTGTGCTGCCCGGAAGTTCATTGTGCGGCAAAGTTTATTTGAGTCATGATGGGAGGAAGGCGATTACTGACTGTTTGTTTTCTTCCTCTTTGCCGGGTTGGTTTGCTCTGCTAAATGTTCTTCACCAGTAATGTATGCAGTACCTGCCCACCTTCTTTTAAGTGATACAGAGCCATGAGCCTGTGGCGGGATGTCTATCCTGGTCTTTATTCGATCAATATAGGGTTTCATTAAATCGTTGCTCAAAAGCTGGTTAGTCGGGATTTCAATGACCTCAAATCCTGCTTTTTGCAACAGTGCGATTTTCAGCAGAGTCGAACCATTCCTGGTTTTGAAATCACCACCAACATAATGAGAGGGACCCTGAACTTCAATCACCATGTTGTGATCTGGCAGAAGCAGGTCAACCGGAGGTAATGAGTTCAGACTCTTTTCCTCTTCGATCTTCAAAAATGGAATAGATGATTTGAGTTGATCGCGGAAGTCGACCTGGGTTTTTGAAATGTTTGTGTGGTAATGGCGAACGACAGGACAGGCTCTGCCAAGCCAACTTGCCGCCATGGTAATGATGGATTGTTCCTCTTCGTTGTCTGGCAATGTATTTTCCAGGCGAGTGAACAGGTCACCCATGTGCTTTTCAAACACGTTACTTTTATTAGCATTGGAATCCAGAAACAATCTGGCACAGCATACCATGACTCCCCACAGAGACAACTGTATCTCTTGCTGAGAAAACTGAGGGTTCTCACTGATTCGATAGACAAGCGATTCGAACGTAGAGGTAACCACGTTCAGCTCAAGGAGTTCACCCAGTTTCGCCATGGCCCACAGCGTGATGGCAATACCCTGGGCATTAAATTGGTTTTTCTGTGCGTTCACGCGGGGCAACAGCGCGGCCACGGCCTCTTTGAGCCCTGGTGTCCGCTCCTGGCCGCTATCCACCAGTTTTGCCATGGCCCACAGCAGGTTGGCGATTCCCTGTGGTTTAAAGTCAGCTTTCTGTACTTTCATGTGGGGCAGCAGCGCGGCCACGGCCTTGTTGAAATCTGGTGTCTGCTCCTGGCTGTTGTCCACCAGTTTCGCCATGGCCCAGAGCAAGTTGGCGACTCCCTGCGAAACAAATTGGTCTTTCTGTCTGTGCACGTAGGGCAACAGCGCGGCTATGGCCTCTTTCAGACGAGGTGTCCGTTCCTGCCCGTTGTCCACCAGTTTCGCCATGGCCCACAGAAGGTTGGTGATTTCCTGCGGATTGAAGTTAGCTTTCTGTGCGTTCATCTGAGACAACACCGCGGCCACGGCCTCTTTGAGCTCTGGTGTTTGCTCCAGCCCGCTGTCCACCAGTTTTGCCATGGCCCACAGCAGGTTGGCGATTTCCTGTGGTTTAAAGTTGGCTTTCTGTGCATTTACTTGGGGCAACAGCGCGACCACGGCCTCTTTGAACTCTGGAGTCAGCCCCAGCCCGTTGTCCACCAGTTTTGCCATGGCCCACATCAGGTTGGCGATATGCTGAGGAATAAATTGGTTTTTCTGTGCGTTCACGTGGGGCAACAGGGCGGCTAAAGCCTCTTTGAGCCCTGGTGTCCGCTCCAGCCCGTTGTCCGCCAGTTTCGCCATGGCCCATAGCAGGTTGGCAATAGCCAGCGGAATAAATTGGTCTTTCTGTGCGTTCACGTGGGGCAACAGCGCGGCTACGGCCTCTTTGACCCCTGGAGTGTGCTCCTGCCCGATGTCCACCAGTTTCGCCATGGCCCACAGCAGGTTGGCAATAGCCTGCGGAATAAATTGGTTTTTTTGTGCGTTCACGTGGGGCAACAGGGCGGCCACGGCCTCTTTGAACACAGGCGTCTGCTCCAGCCCGTTGTCCACCAGTTTCGCCATGGCCCACAGCAGGTTGGCAATGTTCTGGGCATTGAGCTGGTTTTTCTGTGCGTCCAGGAGGGATAGCAGGGCGGCCACGGCCTCGTTGACCCCTGGTGTCCGCTCCAGCCCGTTGTCCACCAGTTTCGCCATGGCCCACAGCAGGTTGGCAATGCCCTGGGCATTAAGTTGGTTTTTCTGTGCGTTCATGAGGGGCAACAGGGCAGCCACAGCCTCGTTGAGCCCTGGTGTCTGTTCCTGCCTATTGTCCACCAGTTTTGCCATGGCCCACAGCAGGTTGGCGATGTGCTGAGGAATAAACTGGTCTTTCTGTGCGTTCACGCGAGGCAACAGGGCGGCCACGGCCTCGTTGAGTCCTGGTGTCCGCTCCAGCTGGTTGTCCACCAGTTTCGCCATGGCCCACAGCAGGTTGGCAATGCCCTGGGCGTTAAATTGGTCTTTCTTTGCATTCAGGAGGGGCAGCAGGGCGGCCACCGCATCTTTGAGACCTGGTGTCCGCTCCAGCCCGTTGTCCACCAGTTTCGCCATGGCCCACAGCAGGTTGACAACGCCCTGGGCATTAAGTTGGTTTTTCTGTGCGTTCACGAGGGGCAACAGCGTGGCCACGGCCTCTTTGAGCCCTGGTGTACGCTCCAGCCCGTTGCCCACCAGTTTCGCCATGGCCCACAGCAGGTTGGCAACGCCCTGGGCATTAAACTGGTTTTTCTGTGCGTTGATGAGGGGCAACAGGGCGGCCATAGCCTCTTTGAGCTCTGCTTTACGCTCCTGCCCGTTGTCCAGCAGTTTTGCCATGGCCCATACCAGGCTGGTGACTTCCTGTGGTTTAAAGTGGGCTTTCTGTGCGTTCACGTGGTGTAACAAAGCGACCACGGCCCCGTTTAGCTCTGGTGTCCGTTCCTGTCCGTTGTCCACCAGTTTTGCCATGGCCCACAGCAGGTTGGCGATTCCCAGGGCATCAATATCCCTGGCTGGAGGCTTTTGGTTGCAGTTAAATATTATTGCATCAAATAGCGTTGACAATAAGTTAGCCTGAGTAAGTCTAACTCGCGCATCCATGGGTTTATGAAGGGTAAAAACACCCGCTGTAGTCAATGAGTGCAGTGTTGTCGTCAGGCTTCGCCAATTCCAGTTCCGGGTTGCTGTGAAATTTTGCAGCAAACTGATCAGCTGACTTTGTTCCGCTCGATTTAACGGTCTTTTAGCAGCTAACGTGTATTTTTTAACTGAACTGGCATATACGCCGTGATCTCGCCCATCATAGCGATGACCGAAACGATCCGATTTACTCATCAGACCAGCCATTATTTGTGGTTTGATGAGGGCATTAAAATCTTGAGCAGAGTTTATTGAACGGCACTGTAGATGTTGAGAGGAGCGTGTGCCAGAAGAATGGTAAAATTCATTGCGACCCGGTGCCGTGCGGGGGGGATGATTCCATTGTCTGACTGTGGCATGTCGGTATCGCCCACGCATTGAAGAAGGGGCATGACCATTCGGTTGGTTGTAACCGTTATCTGATCTTGGGTATTGACCACTGATACCAGCAGAACTTCTATCCATAATTATATTTCATTAATTCATGAAAATATAAAAAGCAGACTGCTGTTCTGGCCAGAAGTTCATTGTGTAGAAAAGTTTACTTGAGTCATGATAGGAGGAAGGTGATTACTGACTGTTTTCTTTCTCTTTGCCGGGTTGGTTGGCTTTTCTAAATGTTCTTCACCAGTCACGTATGCAGCATTTGTCCACCGTCTTTTAAGTGAAACAGAGTCATGACCCTGTGGCGGGATGCCTGTCCTGATCTTTATTTGATCAATACAGGGTTTCATCAAATCGTTGTTCAACAGCTGGTTAACCGGGATTTCAATGACCTCAAATCCTGATTTTTGCAGCAGTGCGATTTTCAGCAGAGTCGAACCATTTCTGGTTTTGAAATCACCACCCACGTAATGAGAGGGGCCCTGAACTTCAATCACAACGTTGTGATCTGGCAGTAGCAGGTCAACCGGAGGTAATGAGTTCAGACTCTTTTCTTCTTCAATCTTCAAAGAGGGCAGATATGATTGGAGTTGATCGCGGAAGTCGACCTGGGTTTTTGAAATGTTTGTCTGGTAATGGCGAACGACCGGACAGGCTCTGCCAAGCCAACTTGCGGCCATGAACATGATGGTTTGATCATCTTCATTATCTGGCGAGGTATTTTCCAGGCGAGTCAACAGGTCATCCATGTGCTTTTCAAACATGTTATTTTTATTGGCATTGGAGTCTGGAGGCAACCTGGCACAGCATACCATGACTCCCCAGAGAGACATCGATATCTCTTCCTGAGAAAACTGCAGGTTCTTATTGATTCGATAGACAAGCGATTCGAATGTAGAGATAGCCAGATTCAGGTCAATGAGTTCACCCAGTTTCGCCATGGCCCACAGCAGGTTGGCAATACCCTGGGCATTGAATTGGTCTTTCTGTGCGTTCACGAGGGGCAACAGCGCGACCACAGCCTCGTTGAGCCCTGGTGACTGCTCCTGCCCGTTGTCCACCAGTTTCGCCATGGCCCACAGCAGGTTGGCGATTTTCTGTGGGTTAAAGTTGGCTTTTTGTACGATCACGCAGGTGAACAGCGTAGCCACCGTTTCGTTGAACTCTGGTGTCTGCTCGTACCCGTTGTCCACCAGTTTTGCCATGGCCCACAGCAGGTTGGCGATATGCTGGGGAATAAATTGGTCTTTCTGTGCATTCACGTTGGGCAACAGTGCGGTCACAGCATCTTTGAGTTCCGGTGTCTGCTCCTGCCCGTTATCCACCAGTTTCGCCATGGCCCACAGCAGGTTGTTGATTTCCTGTGGTTTAAAGTTAGCTTTCTGTGCGTTCACCCAGGGCAACAGCGCGGACACGACTTCTTTGAGCTCTGGCGTCAGCTCCTGCCCGCTGTTCACCAGTTTAGCCGTGGCCCACAGCAGGTTGGCAATACCCTGGGTATTAAATTGGTCTTTGTGTGCGTTCACGGGGGGCAACAGCGCGACCACAGCCTTGTTGAGCCCTGGTGTCTGCTCCTGCCCGAGATCCACCAGTTTCGCCATGGCCCACAGCAGGTTGGCAATTTCCTGTGGGTTAAAGTTAGCTTTTTGTACGATCACGCAGGTCAACAGCGTAGCCACCGCTTCGTTGAACTCTGGTGTCTGCTCGTACCCGTTGTCCACCAGTTTTGCCATTGCCCACAGCAGGTTGGCGATATGCTGGGGAATAAATTGGTCTTTCTGTGCATTCACGTGGGGCAACAGTGTGGGCACAGTATCTTTGAGCTCCGTTGTTCGCTCCTGTCCGTTGTCCACCAGTTTCGCCATGGCCCACAGCAGGTTGGTGATTTCCTGGGCATTAAATTGGTCTTTCTGTACGTTCACCTGGTGCAACAACGCGGCCACGGTCTCGTTGAACTCTGGTGTCCGCTCCTGTCCGTTGTCCACCAGTTTCGCCATGGCCCACAGCAGGTTGGCGATACCTTGTGGTTTAAAGTTAGCTTTCTGCGCGTTCACGCGGGACAGCAGCGCGGCCGCAGCCTCTTTGAACTTTGGTGTCCCTTCCAGCCCGTTGTCCACGAGTTTCGCCATGGCCCACAGCATGTTGACGATAGCCTGAGGAATAAATTGATCTTTCTGTACGTTCACGTGGGGCAACAGTGCGGCCACAGCATCTTTGAGCTCTGGTGTTTGCTCCAGCCCGCTGTCCACCAGTTTCGCCATGGCCCATAGCAGGTTGGAGATTTCCTGTGGTTTATAGCTGGCTTTCTGTGCGTTCACCCGGAGCAACAGCACGGCCACTGCCTTGTTGAGACCTGGTGACCGCTCCAGCCCTTTGTCCACCAGTTTCGCCATGGCCCATAGCAGGTTGGCGATATGCTGAGGAATAAATTGCTCTTTCTGTGCGTTCACGTGGGGCAACAACGCGGCCACGGCCTCGTTGAGCTCTGGCGTCTGCTCCAGCCTGTTGTCCACCAGTTTCGCCATGGCCCACAGCAGGTTGGCGATTTCCTGTGGTTTAAAGTCAGCTTTCTGTGCTTTCACGCGGTGTAATAAAGCGACCACGGCCTCGTTGAACTCTGGTGTCCGTTCCTGCCCGTTGTTCACCAGTTTTGCCATGGCCCACAGAAGGTTGGCGACACCCTGAGTATCAATATCTCTGGCTGGAAGTTTTTGGTTGCAGTTAAATATGATTGCATCAAGTAGCGTTGACAATAAGCTAGCCTGAGTAAGTTTAACTCGCTCGTCCATAGGTTTATGAAGGGTAAAAACACCCGCTGAAGTCAATGAGTGAAGTGTTGTCGTCAGGCTTCGCCAATTCCAGCTCCGTGTTGCGGTAAAATTTTGCAGCAAACGCATCAGCTGGCTTTGTTCTGTTCGATTTAACGGTCTTTTAACAGCTGACGTGTATCTTTTAATTGAACTGGCATATTGCCCGTGATTTCTCCCATCATAGCGATGACCGAAACGATCCGATTTACTGACCAGGTCATCCATTATTTCCTGTTTGATGAGGGCATTAAAATCTTGAGCAGGGTTTACAGAACGGTGCATTAAATATTGAGAAGGGCGTGTGCCAGAAGAATGGTAAAATTCATTGCCACCCGGTGCGGTGCGGGAGGGATTATCCCATTGTCTGACTGTGGCATGTCTGTATCGCCCATGCCTTAAAAAAGGGGTATGGCCATTCCGTTGGTTGTAACCGTTATCTGATTTTGTGTATTGACCACTGATACCAGCAGAACCTCTATCCATAATTATATTTCATTAATTCATGAAGATATAAAAAGCAGACTGCTGTTCTGCTCAGAAGTTCATTTTGCAAAAAAGTTTACTTGAGTCATGATGGGAGGAAGGCGATTACCGGCTGTTTGTTTTCTTCCTCTTTGCGGGTTTACCGGTTTGCTCTCCTAACTGTTCTTCGTCAGTAACGTATGCAGCACCTGCCCAGCCTCTTTTAAGTGATACAGAGTCATGACCCTGTGGCGGGATGTTTACCCTGATCTTTATTTGATCAATATATGGTTTCATTAAATCTTTGGTCAAAAGCTGGTTAGTCGGGATTTCAATGACCTCAAATACTGATTTTTGCAGCAGTGCGATTTTAAGCAGAGTCGAGCCGTTCCTGGTTTTGAAATCACCACCCACGTAATGAGATGGTCCCTGAACTTCAATCACCATGTTGTGATCTGGCAGATGCAGGTCAACCGGAGGTAATGAGTTCAGACTCTTTTCTTCTTCAATCTTCAGAGATGGAATGGATGATTGGAGTTGATCGCGGAAATCGGATTGAGATTTTGACATGATTGTCTGGTAACGGGGGATGACCGGACAGGCTCTGCCAAGCCAACTTGCGGCCATGAACATGATGGATTGATCCTCATCATTATCTGGCGAGGTATTTTCCAGGCGATTCAACAGGTCATCCATGTGCTTTTCAAACACATTATTTTTATTGGCATTGGAGTCTAGAGACAGCCTGGCACAGCATACCATTATTCCCCAGAGAGACATCGATATCTCTTCCTGAGAAAACTGCAGATTCTTACTGATTCGATAGACAAGCGATTCGAACGTAGAGGTAGCCAGGTTCAACTCAATGAGTTCACCCAGTTTTGCCGTGGCCCACAGCAGGTTGGCGATTTCCTTTGATTTAAAGTGAGCTTTCTGTGCGTTCACTTGGGGCAACATCGCGACCACAGCCTCGTTGAGCTCTGGTGTCAGCTCCTGCCCGTTGTCCACCATTTTCGCCATGGCCCACAGCAGGTTGGCGATTTGCTGTGGTTTAAAATTAACTTTTTGTACGATCACGCTGGTCAACAGTGCAGCCACCGCTTCGTTGAACTCTGGTGTCTGCTCGTACCTGTTGTCCGCCAGTTTTGCCATGGCCCACAGCAGGTTGGTGATACCCTGGACATTAAATTGGTTTTTCTGTGCGTTCATGTGGGGCAACAGCGCGGCCAGGACCTTGTTAAGCTCGAGTGTCCGCTCCAGCCCGCTGTCCACCATTTTCGCCATGGCCCACAGCAGGTTGGCGATATGCTGAGGAATAAATTGGTCTTTCTGTACGTTCACTTGGGGCAATAGCGCAGCTACGGCCTCGTTGAGGTTTGGTGTCCACTTTTGCCCGTAGTCCACCAGTTTCGCCGTGGCCCACATCAGGTTGGCGATATGCTGAGGAATAAATTGATCTCTCTGTGCGTTCACGCGGGACAATAGCGCGTTCACGGCCGTTTTTAGCCCCGGTGTCTGCTCCAGCCCGTTGTCTACCAGTTTCGCCATGGCCCACAGCAGGTTGGCGATTTCCTGTGATTTAAATTGAGCTTTGTGTGCGTTCACTTGGGGCAACAGCGCAGCCACAGCCTTGTTGAGCCCTGGTGTCCACTTCTGCCCATTGTCCACCAGCTTCGCCATGGCCCACAGCAGGTTGGCGATTTCCTGTGGTATAAAGTTAGCTTTGTGTGCGTTCACGCGGGGCAATAGCACGGCCACTGCCTCGTTGAGTTCTGGTGTCCGTTCCTGCCTGTTGTCCACCAGTTTCGCCATGGCCCACAGCAGGTTGGTGATTTCCTGTGATTTAAAGTGAGCTTTCTGTGCGTTCACGTGGGGCAACAGAGTGGCCACAGCCTCGTTGAGCCCTGGTGTCCACTCCTGCCCATTGTCCACCAGCTTCGCCATGGCCCACAGCAGACTGGCGATTTCCTGTGGTATAAAGTTAGCTTTGTGTGCGTTCACGCGGGGCAACAGCGCGGCCACTGCCTCGTTGAGCTCTGGTGTCCGTTCCTGCCCGTTATCCACCAGTTTCGCCGTGGCCCACAGCAGGTTGGCGATACCCTGAGGAATAAATTGGTTTTTCTTTACCTGTATATGGGACAAAAGTGCGGTCACAGCCTCTTTGAGCCCTGGTGTCTGCTCCTGCCCTTTGTCCGCCAGTTTTGCCATGGCCCACAGCAGGTTGGCAATATGTTGAGGAATAAATTGGCCTTTCTGTGTGTTCACACGGGGCAAAAGTGCGGCCACGGCTTCGCTGAGCTCTGGTGTCAACTCCTGCCCGTTGTCCACCAGCTTCGCCATGGCCCACAGCAGGTTGGCGATTTCCTGTGATTTAAAGTGAGCTTTTTGTGCTTTCACGTGGGGTAACAGCGTGGTCACAGACTCGTGGAGCCTAGGTGTCCACTCCTGCCGATTGTCCGCCAGTTTCGCCATGGCCCACAGCATATTGGCGATATTCTGCGGAATAAATTGGTCTTTCTGTGCATGCACATGGGGCAACAGCGCGTTCACAGTCTCTTTGAGCCCTGGTGTCCGCTCCAGCCCGCTGTCCACCAGTTTTGCCATGGCCCACAGCAGGTTGGCGACTCCCTGGGCATCAATATCCCGGGCTTCAGGTTTCTGGATGCACTTCAATCTTACTCCATCAAGTAGAGTGGACAATAAGGCAGTTTGAGTGAGCTTAACACGTTCATTCATGGGATTATGAGGGGTAAAAGCACCCGCTGAAGTCAATGAATGAAGTGTTGTTGTCAGGCTTCGCCAATTCCAACTCCTTGTTATTGTGAAATTTTGCAGCAAATGTATCAGGTGGCATTGTTCCGAGCGATTTAACGGTCTTTTAACAGCTGACGTGTATTTTTTAATTGAGTTGGCATATTGACTGTGTGGTTTCCCATCATAGAAAGGACCGTAACGATCCGATTTACGCACCAGACCAGCCATTATTTCCTGTTTGATAAGGGCATTAAAATCCTGAGCAGGTTTTACTGAACGACTCAGTATATTTTGAGAAAGGCGTGCGCCAGAGAAATGGTAAAATTCATTATGCACCGGAGTAGTGCGGGAAGGATTATCCCATTGTCCGACTGTGCCCTGTCTATATTGCACACGCCTTGAAGAAGCGTCATGGGCATCCGGTTGGTTGGCATCATTACCTGGTCTTGCGTACATACGACTGATTCCAGCAGAGCTTCTATGCATAATTATATTTCATTAATTCATGAAAATATAAAAAACAGACTGCTGTTCTGTTCAGAAGTTCATTTTGCTGAACATGTCTATAAACGTGAGCGGTTGGGGAAACAGATCGGATTCGTGATGCCACAATCCGCTGTGTTAAATCATCTGGAAGCTACTTCCCTGGCCTTTATTTGATCAATACATGGTTTCATTAAATCCCGGCTCCAAACCGTGTTAGCAGGGATTTCAATGACCTCAAATCCTGCTTTTTTCAACAGTGCGATTTTAAGCAGAGTCGAACCATTCCTTGTTTTGAAATCACCACACACATAATGAAACCGTCCCTGAATTTCAATAACAATGTTGTGATCTGGCAGTAGCAGGTCAACCGGAGGTAGTGAGTTCAGACACTTTTCTTCTTCAATTTTCAAAGAGGGAATGCATGATTGGAGTTGATCGCGGAAGTCAGTTTGAGGTTTTGACATGGTGGTCTGGTAATTGGGGACGATCGAACACGCTCTGCCAAGCCAACTTGCGGCCATGGCAATGATGGATTGTTCATCTTCACTGTTTGGGGATGTATTTTCCAGGCGAGTAAAAAGGTCATCCATGTACTTTTCAAGCACGCTATTTTGACTGGCTGTGGAGATCAGGGACAACCTTGCACACCATACCATTACTCCCCATAGAGACATCAATATGTCTTGCTGAGAGAACTGAGGGTTTTCACTGATTCGGTAGACAAGAGGTTTGAGCGAGGAATCAACTATGTCCAGCTCAAGGAGTTCACCCAGTTTCGCTGTGGCCCACAGCAGGTTGGCGATTTCCTGTGGTTTAAAATTAGCTTCCAGTTCATGCACAAGGGGCAACAGCGCGGCCACTGCCTCTTTAAACCCGGCTGTCTGCTCCTGCCCGTTGTCCGCCAGCTTCGCCGTGGCCCACAGCAGGTTGGCGATTTCCTGTGGCATAAAGTCATTTTTTTGTGCGTTAACGAGGGGCAACAGCACAGCCACGGTTTCGTTGAGCTCTGCTGCCTGCTGATGACTGTTGTCCACCAGCTTCGCCGTGGCCCACAGCAGGTTGGCGATTTCCTGTGGTTTAAAGTCAGCTTTCTGTGCGATCACCTGGGGCAACAGCGCGGCCACAGCTTCGTAGAATTCTGGCGTCCACTCCTGTCCGTTATCCACCAGTTTTGCCATGACCCACATCAAACTGGCGATTTGCTGAGGAATAAATTGGTCTTTCTGTGCGTTCACGCAGGGCAAAAGATCGGCCACGGCCTCATTGAGTTCTTGTGTCTGCTCCGGGCCGTTATCCAATAGTTTCGCCAGGGCCCACAGCAGGTTGGCGACATGCTGAGGAATAAACTGGTCTTTGTGTGCGTTCACCTGGGGCAACAGCGCGGCTATGGCTTCATTGAACTCGGTCACCGACTCCTGGCCGTTGTCCGCCAGTTTCGCCATGGCCCACAGCAGGTTGGTGATACCCTGTGGTTTAAAGTTAGCTTTCTGAGCGTTCACATAGGGCAACAACGCAGTCATGGCTTCGTTGAGCTCGGTTGTCCGCTCCTGCCCAATGTCCGCCAGTTTCGCCATGACCCAAAACAGGTTGGCGATACCCTGTGGTTTAAAGTTAGCTTTCTGTGCGTTCACGCAGGGCAACAACACGGCCACGGCTTCTTTGAATTCTGGTGTGCGCTCCCGGCCGTTGTCCACCAGTTTCACTATCGCCCACAGCAAGTTGGCAATGCCCTGGGCATTAAATTGGTTTTTCTGTGCGTTCACGTCCAGCAACAGCGCGGTCACGGCTTTATTGAACCCGGGCGTCCGCTCCTGGCCGTTGTCCGCCAGTTTCGCCAGGGCCCACAGCAGGTTGGCGATGCGCTGGGCATTAAACTGGTCTTTCTGTGCGTACACAAGAATCAACAGCAAGGCCACAGCTTCCTTGAACTCTTGTGTTTGCTCTTGTCCGTTGTCCACCAGTTTCGCCATGGCCCACAGCAGGTTGGTGGTTTCCTGTAGTTTAAAGTCAGCTTTCTGTGTGTTCACGCGGTGTAACAGCGTGGCCACGGCCTCTTTGAGTCCTGGTATCCGCTCTTGACCGTTGTCCACCAGTTTCGCCATGGCCCACAGCAGGTTGGCAATGCCCTGTGGTTTAAAGTTAGCTTTCAGTGCGTTTACGTGGGGCAACAGCGCGGCCACAGCCCCATTGAAGTCTGTTGTTTGCTCTTGCCTGCTGTCCACCAGTTTTGCCATGGCCCATAGCAGGTTAGCGATTCCCATGGCATCAATATCCCTGGCTTCAGGTTTTTGGTTGCACTTGAATGTTATTGCATCAAGTAGCGTTGACAACAAGTGATCTTGAGTAAGTTTAATACGCTCATCCATGGGTTTATGATGGGTAAACACACCCGATGAAGTAAACGAATGAAATGTTGTTGTCAGGCTTCGCCAATTCCAGCTTCGTGTTGCGGTAAAATTTTGCAGCAAACGTATCAGCTGGCTTTGTTCAGCTCGATTTAACGGTCTTTTAGCAGCTGACGTGTATTTTTTAATTGAACAGGCATATTGCCCGTGATTTCTCCCATTATAGCGATGACCGAAATAATCCGATTTACTCAACAGATCATCCATTATTTCCTGTTTAATGAGGGCATTAAAATCTTGCGCAGGGTTTACTGAACGACGCTGTAGAGAAGGGCATGCGCCAGAAGAATGGTAAAACTCATTACGCTCCGGGGCAGAGCGGGGGGGATTATCACACCGTCTGACTGTGGCCTGTCTATATCGTCCAAGCCTTGAAGAAGTACCATGGTCATCTGGTTGGTTGTGACCATTACCTGGTCTTGCGTATTTACCACTGATACCGACAGAGGTTTTATGCATATTTATATTTCATTAATTCATGAGAATATAAAAAACAGACTGCTGTGCTGTTCAGAAGTTCATTTTACTGAAAATGTCTATCCTGGTTTTTATTTGATGAATGTATGGTTTCATTAAATCCGGGTTCCAAAGCGTGTTAGCCGGGATTTCAATAACCTCAAATCCTGCTTTTTGCAGCAGTGCGATTTTAAGCAGAGTCGCACCATTTCTGCTTTTGAAATCATCACTCACGTAATGAAACGGTCCCTGAACTTCAATAACGATATTGTGATCCGGCAGTATCAGGTCAACCGGCGGTAATGAGTTCAGACTCTTTTCTTCTTCAATCTTCAAAGAGGGAATGCATGATTGGAGTTGATCGCGGAAATCGGCTTGAGGCTTTGACATGGTTGTCTGGTAATGAGGGATGACCGGACACGCTCTTCCAAGCCAGCTGGCGGCCATGGCAATGATGGATAGATCCTCTTCATTGTCTGTGGGTGTATTTTCCAGGCGAGTAAACAGGTGATCCATGTGCTGTTCAAGCACGTTATTGTTATAGGTATTGGAGGTCAGATACAACCGGGCACAGCAGACCATTACTCCCCAGAGAGACATCGATATCTCTTGCTGAGAGAACTGAGGGTTGTCACTGATTCGGTGGACGAGCGATTCGAACGTAGAGGTAAGCACGTTCAGCTCAACGAGATTACCCAGTTTCGCCATGGCCATCAGCAGGTTGGCGATACCTTGTGGTTTAAAGTTAGCCTGGTGTGCGTTCACGTGGGGCAACAACACGGCTACCGCCTCTTTGAGCCCCGGTGTCTGCTCCTGGCCGTTGTCCACCAGTTTCGCCATGGCCCACAGCAGGTTGACGATACCCTGAGGAATAAATTGTTCTTTATGTCCGTTTACGTGCGGCAATAGTGTGGCAATGGCCCCGTTGAGCGCAGGTGTCTGCTCGTGACCGTTGTCTACCAGTTTCGCCATGGCCCACAGCAGGTTGGCAATTTCCTGTGCTTTGAAGTTAGCTTTCTGAGCGCTCACATGGGGCAGTAACGTGGCCACAGCCTCGTTGAACTCTGGTGTCCGCCTCTGCCTGCTGTCCATCAGTTTTGCCATGACCCACAACAGGTTGGCGATACCCTGTGGTTTAAAATTAGCTTTTTGTACGATCACGCAGGTCAACAGCGCAGACAGGGTTTCGTTGAACTCTGGTGTCTGCTCGTGCCCGTTGTCCGCCAGTTTCGCCATGGCCCACAGCAGGTTGGTAATACCCTGCGGGTTAAAGTTGGCTTTTTGTGAGTTCACGAGGAGCAACAGAGCGACCACGGTCTGTTTGAGACCTGGTGTCTGCTCCTGTCCGTTGTCGACCATTTTCGCTATGGCCCACAGCAGATTGGCGATATGTTGAGGAGTAAATTGGTCTTTCAGTGTCTTCACGGGGAGCAACAGCGCGGCCACGGCCTCGTTCAGCTTTGGTGTCCGGTTTTGTCCGCTGTCCACCAGTTTCGCCATGGCCCAGAGCAGGTTGGCGATACCCTGTGGTTTAAAATTAGCTTTTTGTACGATCACGCAGGTCAACAGCGCAGCCAGGGTTTCGTTGAACTCTGGTGTCTGCTCGTGCCCGTTGTCCGCCAGTTTCGCCATGGCCCACAGCAGGTTGGCGGTTTGCTGAGGTATAAATTGGTCTTTCTGTACTTTCACGCAGGGCAACAGCGCGGCCACGGCCTGGTTGAGTTCTGGTGTCTGCTCCTGCCCGCTATCCACCAGTTTCGCCATGGCCCACAACAGGATGGTGACATGTTGAGGTATAAACTGGTGTTTCTTTGCGTTCACGTTGTGCAGCAGCGCGTCCACAGCTTTTTTAAGCCCCGGTGTCTGCTCCTGCCCGTTATCCACCAGTTTCGCCACGGCCCATAGCAAGTTGGCGATTCCCTGGTCATTAAATTGGTTTTTATGTGCGCTCACTTGGGGTAACAGCGCGGCCACAGCCTTTTTAAGCCCCGGTGTCTGTTCATGCCCGTTATCCACCAGTTTCGCCATGGCCCACAGCAGGCTGGCGATATGCTGAGGTTCAAATTGGTTTTTCTGTGGGTTCACGTGAGGCAACAGCGCGGCCACGGCCTCATTGAACTCGGGTGTCCGCTCCTGCCCGTTGTCCACCAGTTTCGCCATGGCCCACAGCAGGTTGGCGATTTCCTGTGGTTTAAAGTCAGCTTTCCGTGTGTCCACGCGGGGCAACAACGCGGCCAGGGTCTGTTTGAACTCAGGTGTCCGTTTCTGCCCGTTGTCCACCAGTTTCGCCATGGCCCACAACAGGTTGGCGATTTCCTGTGGATTGAAGTTAGCTTTCTGTGTGTTCACGGTGGGCAACAACGCGGCCACGGTCGCTTTGATCTCTGGTGTCCGCTCATGTCTGTTGTCCACCAGTTTCGCCATGGCCCACAGCAGGTTGGCGATACCCTGGCCATTAAATTGATCTCTCTGTGCAATTACATGGGGTAACAGTGCGGCCATGGCCTCTTTGAACTCTGGTGTCCGCTCCGGCCCGTTGTCCACCAGTTTCGCCAGGGCCCACAGCAGGTTAACGATTCCCCGGGAATCTATATCCCTGACTTCGGGTTTTTGGTTGCACTTGAAGATTATTGCATCCAGTAGAGTGGACAATAAGGCCGTTTGAGTGAGCTGAACACGCTTATCCAAGGGGCTATGGGGGGTAAATACACCCGCTGAAGTCAATGAATGAAGTGTTGTCGTCAGACTTCGCCAATTCCAACGTCGTGTTGCGGTAAATGTTTGCAGAAAATTTATTAACCGGCTTTGTTCAGCCCGATTTAACGGCCTTTTAGAAGCTGACGTGTATTTTTTAATTGAATTGGCATATTGGCTGTGAGGTCTCCCATCATAGCGATCACCGAAACGATCCGATTTTCTCACCAGACCAGCCATTATTTCCTGTTTGATGAGGGCATTAAAATTCTGAGCAGGGTTTACTGAACGGCGCAGTAGATAATGAGAAGAACATGCGCCAGCAGAATGATAACATTCATTACGCCCGGGGGTAGTGCGGGTGGAATTATGCCATTGTTTGACGGTGGCATGCCTATACCGCCCGGACCTTGAAGAAGCGGTACAGTTTTCCGGTTGGTTATAATCATTACCCGGCCCTGCGTATTGACCACTGATGCCAGCAGAGGTTCTATACATAATTATATTTCATCAATTCATGAAAATATAAAAAGCAGACTGCTGTTCTGTTCAGAAGTTCATTTTACTGAAATATCTATAAAAGCGTGTTTGAGTAATGCAGAGTCCGACCATCAGCCGAGTGTGTCTTGGTGGCTGTCCAGATTCACCGGGAAGCTTCTGAACCATCGGTATCGTGGCGATAGACATGCCAGCAACTTAGCTCCAGGTTATGTTTTACGACCTCAGATTTGATGCTATCGAAGGATTTAATCTTCTCGTTCAGTGTCATGCGTTTAAGAGCACAGTTGAAGATATAATCCTGCGTGTATTGCCAAGGTGTTAAGCTAATTTTCCATTGCAGATCTTCTGTATATTTGGAGGTCAAAGATAGATATTGATCCCGCTGCTCAGGAAGTTTTGCCAGCAACTGGTTTAACTGGTAGATATCAGCGTTTTCTGCGTTCATTTCTGCGGCTTTTGCCTGCCGCCAGGGGGCTGCCTCAAGCTCTTCCAGCGTAGAGCTCTGCGCGAGCGCGTGGTAATGTTTGGTGTATACCAGCTCTGGGGGAATATATCGCTGGGGTGAGGATACGAGCGGGTCTTCGGTGATCAGGACAAAACAACCAGGATTGTTTTTTATGAGTGTGGTGAGATAAAAATCAGTTTGCCCCTGTGCAATCTCTTTGCAAAGTTGCATTTCTTCCGAAGGCAAGCCGGTAAAAGCGTGTATCGCGGTAAATAAAGTGGTCGCAGGATTAGCGCCAGCAATTTCCTGAGCCGGAATTAAGTTGATGGGCTGTGGATCGTCACAAAAAGTTCCATCGCAATTAGCGTAAGCATTTTTGATATCTACAGGAACTACTTTGATCCGGGGGTACAGCTCATTGAGATAGTTTTGCATTAACAGGGATATTGCTCCGAAACCACAGCCAATATCTACAATGTATTCGATTTCGCTGTTTTTGCTTAAAAAATCAACCAGGAATCTGAAGTTATGGAATTCTATATGGTTTTTGTATTCCTCTAGAGCCCAATCAACAAATGCTTGCGAAGCATCCAGTGTCATCAGTTGCTGGTTGCCAATCCGGACAGTTTTTGGTTCAGCCGTACCCGATACATTGGCATAGCTCGCACAGCAATAGCGCCGGGGAGTATTATCCATGTGGGCTGCTTCCCAGTAAGTTTCAGGTGACGACGTATAATGAGGGCTTAAACCAGTAATGGTTCGGTTGGAAAGACTGGCGGCCTGTTGTTCCTGAATTCCATCGCCGGCGGTTGTCAATTTTTGGGCGATGTTATGTTTTTGCCTGACATGATCAGGTTTGTCAGGGGGCGTTTTTCTGGTAAATCCCTGTTGCGTTGTCGGAACCTGTAAATTATCAGTGACCATACTTCTAATCATTACATTTCTCCATGTCGATGAGTCATCAATAAGATCAAACAGTTTATTCAGCTTGAGCCGGTATTAGCCTGTGCTTACTTATTAAGATTGAAGTATTGGTCATTAGTTCAATCCATCTACTTACAAATCATCTGGAGCGAGGCAAACAGTTATTACCTGTATTCTGGTTTGTCTGTTTGCTCTTCTGAATGTTCTTTGGCGGTTAAGTAACGATTTTATTTGGCCAACTACTTACCCCTGTAACGAGATGTTGACCCTGGTCTTTATTTGATCAATACATGGTTTTATTAAATCCCGGTTCCAAAGCGTGCTAGTCGGAACTTCAATGACCTCAAATCCTGATTTTTTCAGCAGTGCGATTTTAAGCAGAGTCGAACCCTTTCTGGTTTTGAAATCACCACTCACGTAATGAGTCGGTCCCTGAATTTCAATAACAATGTTGTGATCTGGCAGTAGCAGGTCAACCGGCGATAATAAGTTCAGACTCTTTTCCTCTTCAATCTTCAAAGATGGCATGCATAATTGGAGTTGATTGCGAAAGTCGGTTTGAGGTTTTGAAATATTTGACCAGTAATTGGGGACGACCGGAGAGGGTCTACCAAGCCAGC
The DNA here is from genome assembly GCF_017744175.1 of Thalassotalea sp. G20_0. Lineage (NCBI taxonomy): Bacteria > Pseudomonadati > Pseudomonadota > Gammaproteobacteria > Alteromonadales > Colwelliaceae > Thalassotalea > Thalassotalea sp. G20_0. Next base: position 75,704 of record NZ_JAGHQV010000026.1, read on the forward strand.
TTGCGGCCATGGCAATGATGTGTTGATCCTCGTCATTGTCTGAGGATGTATTTTCCAGACGAGTAAACAGGTCATCCATTTGCTTTTCAAGTGCGTTAATCTTATTGGCATTGGGTACCAGAGACAACCTGGCACAGCACACCATTACTCCCCAGAGAGACATCAATATCTCTTGTTGAGAGAACTGAGGGTTTTCACTGATTCGGTAGACAAGAGATTCGAACATAAATGTAACCACGTTCAGCTCAATGAACTCACCCAGGCTCGCCATGGCCCACAACAGGTTGGCGATACACTGGGCATTAAATTGGTCTTTATGTGCGTTTACATGGGGTAACAGCGCGGCCACGGCCTCTTTCAGCTCTGGTGTCTGCTCCTGCCCGCTGTCTATCAGTTTCACCATGGCCCACATCATGTTGGCGATACCCTGGGTACTAAACTGGCCTTGCTGTGCGTTCACGTGGGACAACAGCGCGGCCACGGCCTCTTCGAGTTCCGGTGTCCACTCCTGCCCGTTGTCCACCAGTTTCGCGATGGCCCACAACAGGTTGGCAATATGCTGGGCATTAAATTGGCCTTCCTGTGCGTTCACGAGTGGCAAAAGCGCAACCACGGCCTCTTTGAACGCTGATGTCTGCTTCTGCCCGTTGTTCACCAGTTTCGCCATGGCCCACAGCAGGATAACGATTTGTTGAGGGAAAAATTGGTATTTCTGTGCTTTTACGAGGGGCAACAGGGCAGCCACTGCCTCTTTGAACGCTGATGTCTGCTCCTGCCCGTTGTCCACCAGTTTTGCCATGGCCCACAGCAGGTTGGCTACCTCCATTGGTTTAAAGTTAGCTTTCTGTGCCAGCACGTGGGGCAACAGCGCGACCAGAGTCTCTCTGAACTCTGGTGTCCGCTCATGACCGTTGTCCGTCACTTTCGCCATGGCCCACAGCAGGTTGGCGATACAATGGGCATTAAATTGGTTTTTCTGTGCTTTCACGTGGGGCAACAGTGCGGCCACAGCCTCGTTGAGCCCCGGTGTCCGTTCCTGCCCGTCCCCCCCCAGTTTCGCCATGGCCCACAGCAGGCTGGTGATTTCCTGTGGTTTAAAGTCAGCTTTCTGTGCGATTACATGGGGCAACAGCGCGGCCACAGCCTCGTTGAGCTCTGGTGTCTGTTGCTGCCCGTTGTCCACCAGTTTCGCCATGGCCCACAGCAGGTTGGCGATTTCCTGTGGTTTAAAGTTAGCTTTCTGCATATTCACGTGGGACAACAGCGCGGTCACGGCCTCGTTGAGCTCGGGTGTCTGCTCCAGGCCGTTGTTTACCAGTTTCGCCATGGCCCACAGCAGGTTGGTGATTTCCTGTGGTTTAAAGTCAGCTTTCTGTGCGTTCACGTGGGGTAACAGCACAGCCACAGCCTCTTTGAGCTCTGGTGTCTGCTTCTGCCCCTTGTCCACCAGTTTCGCTATGGCCCACAGCAGGTTGGCGATTCCCTGAGGAAGAAATTGGTCTTTCTGTGCTTTCACGAGGGGCAACAGCGCGGCCACCGCTTCTATAAGCTCCGGTGTCCACTCCCCGTTGTCCACCAGTTTCGCCGCGGCCCAGAGCAGGTTAACGGTTTCCTGTGGTTTTAAGTTAGCTTTCTGTACGTTCACATGGGGCAACAGCGCGGCCACGGCCTCTTTGAACTCTGGTGTCTGCTCTGGCTTGTTGTCCAGCAGTTTTGCCATAGCCCAAAGCAGGTTGGTGAATTCCTGTGGTTTAAAGTTAGCTTTCTGTGCGTTCACATGGGGCAACAGCGCGGCCACGGCCCCGTTGAACTCTGGCGTCCGCTGTTGCCCACTGCCCACCAGTTTTGCCATGGCCCACAGCAGATTGGTGATTTCCTGTGGTATAAAGTGAGCTTGCTCTGCGGGTAAGTGGGGCAACAGCGCCGCCACAGCCTCTTTGAGTTCTGGTGTTAGCTCCTGCCCGTTGGCCACCAGTTTTGCCATGGCCCAGAGCATGTTGGCGATTTCCTGGGCTTCAATATCCCTGGCTTGAGGTTTTTGGCTGCACTTGAATATGATTGCATCAAGTAGCGTTGATAATAAGGCAGCTTGAGTAAGCTTGACACACTCATCCATGGGTTGATGAGGGGTAAAAACACCCGCTGAAGTCAATGAATGAAGTGTTGTCGTCAGGCTTCGCCAATTCCAACTCCGTGCTGCGGTAAAATTTTGTAGAAAACGTATCAGCTGGCTTTGTTCAGCCCGATTTAACGGTCTTTTAGCAGCTAACGAGTATTTTTTAATTAAACTGGCATATTTCCCGTGATGTCTCCCATCATAGCGATGTCCGAAACGATTCGATTTAATCACCAGATCATCCATTATTTCCTGTTTAATGAGGGCATTGAAATCTTGAACAGGGTTTACTGAGCGGCACAGTAGATACTGAGAAGGAGATGCGCCAGAAGAATTATAAAATTCATCACGTCCGGGGTTAATGCGGGGAGGATTATCCCATTGTCTGACTGTGGCATGTCTATATCGCCCAAGCCTTGAAGAAGCGGCACGGTATTCCGGGTGGTTGTAATCATTACCTGGTCTTGTGTATTGACCACTGATGCCAGCAGGGGGTCTATGCATAATTATATTTCATCAATTCATGAAAATATAAAAAGCTGACTGCTGTTCTGTTCAGAAGTTCATTTTGCTGAAATGTCTATCAACGTAAGGGGTTGGGGAAACACATCTACTCCTGATGCCGCCAATCCGTTATTTTAAATCATCCGGAGCGCGATTCATGGGTAACAGCTATTCAACGCTGGCAGTCGAAAAGCTGTAAGCCCTTCTTCCCCGGAATGGGAAAACGGCTCTTGAGTCATGATGGAAGGGAGGAGATTACTGGCTGTTTTTTTTCTTATTCTACCTTTTGGTTTGGCTGTTTGCTCTTCTAAATGTTCTTCGGAGGTTAAGTAACAGTGATCTGAGGATTACCCTCTTTTATCGGCAGTCACGTATGCCTCATCTGCCCACCGTCTTTTAAGCAATACAGAGTCATGCCCCTGTGGCGGGACGTCTACCTTGGTCTTTATGTGATCAATACATAGTTTCATTGAATTCAGGTTCCCAAGCTCGTTAACCGGGATTTCAATGACCTCAAATCCTGATTTTTGTAGCAGTGCGATTTTAAGCAGCGTCGAACCATTCCTGGTTTTGAAATCACCACCCACGTAATGAGACAATCCCTGAACTTCAATCACAATGTTGTGATCTGGCAGCAGCAGGTCAACCGGAGGTAATGAGTTCAGACTCTTTTCTTCTTCAATCTTCAAGTATGGCATGCATGATTGGAGTTGGTCGCTTAAATCGGCTTGAGGTTTTGAAATGGTTGTCTGGTAATGGGGAACCACCGGAGACGCTCTCCCAACCCAACTTGCGGCCATGGCAATGATGCGTTGATCCTCTTCATTATCCGGCGATGTATTTTCCAGGCGAACAAACAGGTCATCCATGTGCTTTTCAAGTACGTTATTTTTATTGGTATTAGAGACCAGAGACAACCTGGCACAGCATACCATTACTCCCCAGAGAGACATCAATATATCTTGCTGAGAGAGCTGAGGGTTTTCACTGATTCGGTAAACAAGCGATTCGAAAGTGGATGTAACCACATTCAGCTCAACGAGCTCACCCAGTTTCGCCATGGCCCACAGCAGGTTGGCGATATGCTGAGAAATAAATTGGTCTTTCTGTGCGTTCACGAGGGGCAACAGCTCGGCCAAGGCCTCTTTGAGCTCTGGTGTCTGCTCCTGCCCGTTGTCCAACAGTTTCGCCATGGCCCACAGCAGGTTGGCGATATGCTGAGGAATAAATTGGTCTTTTTGTGCGTTCACGAGGGGCAACAGCGCGGCCACAGCCTTTTTAAGCCCTGGTGTCTGCTCCTGCCCGTTGTCCACCAGTTTTGCCATGGCCCACAGCAGGATGGCGATATGCTGAGGTATAAATTGGTCTTTCTGTGCGTTTACGTGGGGCAACAGCGCGGCCACAGCCTTTTTAAGCCCTGGTGTCTGCTCCTGCCCGTTGTCCACCAGTTTTGCCATGGCCCACAGCAGGATGGCGATATCCTGAGCATTAAATTGGACTTTCTGTGCATTCACGTGGGGTAACAGCGCTTCCACGGCCTCTATGAGCCCTGGTGTCCGCTCCTGCCAGTTGTCCACCAGTTTCGCCATGGCCCACAGCAGGTTGGCGATATGCTGAGGAATAAATTGGTCTTTCTGTGCGTTCACATGGGGCAACAGCGCGGCCATGGTCTCTTTGAACTCTGGTGTTCGTTCCTGCCCGTTGTCCACCAGTTTCGCCATGGCCCACAGCAGGTTGGCGATTTCCTGTGGTTTAAAGTTAGCTTTCTGTGCGTTTACGCGGGGCAACAACGCGGCCACAGCCTCTTTGAGCCCTGGTGACCACTCCCCGTTGTTCACCAGTTTCGCCATGGCCCACAGCAAGTTGGCTATTTCCTGTGGTTTAAATTTAGCTTTCTGTGCGTTCACCTGGGGCAACAGCACGGCCATGGCCTCCTTGAACTCTGGTGTCTTCTGCTCTTGCCCGTTGTCCGTCAGTTTTGCTATGGCCCACAGCAGGTTGGTGATTTCCTGTGGTTTAAAGTTAGCTTTCTGTGCGTCCACGTGGGGCAACAGCGCGGCCACAGCCTCTTTGAGCCCTGGTGTCCACTCCAGCCCGTTGCCCACCAGTTTCGCCATGGCCCACAGCAGGATGGTGATACCCTGGGCATTAAATTGGTATTTCTGTGCGCTCACATTGGGCAACAGCACGGCCACGGCCTTGTTGAGTCCAGGTGTCTGTTCCAGCCCGTTGTCCACCAGTTTCGCCATGGCCCAGAGCAGGTTGGCGATTTCCTGTGGTTTAAAGTTAGTTTTCTGTGCGTTCACGTGGGGCAACAGCGCGGCCACGGCCTCTTTGAAACCCGGTGTCCGCTCCTGCCCGTTGTCCACCAGTTTCGCCATGGCCCACATCAGGTTGGCGATTCCCCGGGCATCAATATCCCTGGCTTCAGGTTTTTGGTTGCACTTGAATATTATTGCATCAAGTAGCGTAGACAATAAGGCAGCTTGAGTGAGCTGAACACGCTCATCCCCGGGTTTTTGAGGGGTAAAAACACCCGCTGAAGTCAATGAATGAAGTGTTGTCGTCAGGCTTAGCCAATTCCAACTCCGTGATACTGTAAAATTTTGCAGCAAACGTATCAGCTGGCTTTGTTCAGCCCGATTTAACGGTCTTTTAGCAGATAATGAGTATTTTTTAATTAAACTGGCATATTTCCCGTGATCTCTCCCATCATAGCGATGTCCGAAACGATTCGATTTAATCACCAGATCATCCATTATTTCCTGTTTAATGAGGGCATTGAAATCTTGAGCAGGGTTTACTGAGCGGCACAGTAGATACTGAGAAGGAGATGCGCCAGAAGAATTATAAAATTCATCACGTTCGGGGACAATGTGGGGAGGATTATCCCATTGTCTGACTGTGGCATGTCTATATCGCCCAAGCCTTGAAGAAGCGGCACGGTATTCCGGGTGGTTGTAATCATTACCTGGTCTTGTGTATTGACCACTGATGCCAGCAGGGGGTCTATGCATAATTATATTTCATCAATTCATGAAAATATAAAAAGCTGACTGCTGTTCTGTTCAGAAGTTCATTTTGCTGAAATGGTCTATAAACGTCAGTGGTTGAAGAAACCCATCTACTCCTGATGCCACCAATCCGCTATTTTCAAATTATCCGGGGCGAGACAATCAGTTGCAACCGTTGATCAATCTGCCTATTGATCACCTGCGGATACGGTCGCAATGCTGGAAACTTTCCTTCCCCGGAATTTAACAGGGTTCTGGAGTCATGATGAAAGGGGAGTGGTTAGTGCCTTTTTTTTCTTTTCCTTTTTCTGTTTTTTGATTTGTCTGTGTGCTTTTCTGATTTTTTTTCGGCGGTAACGTTTGTTTCCTCTACCGATCCGATGTTAAGTGATACACAGCCATGACCCTGTGGCGGGATGTCCACCCTGGCCTTTATTTGATCAATGCATAGTTTTATTGAATTCTGGCTCCAAAGCTGGTTAGCCGGGATTTCAATGACCTCAAATCCTGATTTTTGCAGCAGTGCTATTTTAAGCAGAGTTGAACCATTCCTGATTTTGAAATCATTACTTACGTAATGAGACGGTCCCTGAATTTCAATCACCATGTTGTGATCTGGCAGTAGCAGGTCAACGGGAGGCAATGAGTTCAGGCTCTTTTCCTGTTCAATCTTCAAAGAGGGCATGCATGATTGGAGTTGATCACGGAAGTCGGCCTGAGTTTTTGAAATGGTTGTCCGGTAATGGGGGATGATCGGACACGCTCTCCCCAACCAAATGGCAGCCATGGTAATGATTGGTTGATTCTTTTGATTGTCCGGGGATGTATTTTCTAGGCGAGTGGACAGGTCATCCATGTGCTTTTCAAGCACGCTATTTTTAATGGCATTGGGGGCCAGAGACAACCTGGCACAACATACCATTACTCCCCAGAGAGACATCGCTATATCTTGCTGAAAGAGCTGAGGGCTGTCACTGAATCGGCAGAGCAACGATTCGAACGAAGAGGTAATCACGTGCAGCTCAACGAGTTCACCCAGCTTCGCCATGGCCCACAGCAGGTTGGCGATATGCTGAGGATCAAATTGGTCTTTCTGTGGGTTCACGCAGGGCAGCAGCACGGCCACAGCTTCTTTAAGTCCTGGTGTCCACTCTCCGTTTTCCACCAGTTTCGCCATGGCCCACAGCAGGTTGGTGATTGCCTGTGGTGTAAAGTTGGCTTTATTTGCGTGCACGTGGGGCAACAGCGGGGCCACAGCTTTTTTAAGCGCTGATGTCTGTTGCTGGCCGTTGTCCACCAGTTTCGCCATGGCCCACAGCAGGTTGGCGATTTGCTGAGGAATAAAATGGTCTTTCATTGCGTTCACGTGGGGCAATAGCCGGGCCACGGCCTCGTTGAACTCTGGTGTCGGTTCCAGGCCGTTGTCCATCAGTTTCGCCATGGCCCACAGCAGGTTGGCGATATGCTGAGGAATAAATTGGTCTCTCAGTACTTTCACGAGGGGTAACAGCGTGGCCATGGCCTCGTTGAGCCCTGATGCCTGCTCCTGCCCGTTGTCCACCAGTTTCGCTATGGCACACAGCAGGTTGGTAATATCCTGAGCATTGAATTGGTCTTTCTGTGCGTTCACATGGGGCAACAGCGCGGCCACAGCTTTTTTAAGCCCTGGTGTCTTTTCCTGACCGTTGTCCACCAGTTTCGCCATGGCCCACAGCAGGTTGGCGATTCCCTGGGCATTAAATTGGTCTGCCTGTGCGTTCACGTAGGGCAACAGCACGGCCACAGCTTTTTTAAGCCCTGGTGTCTGTTCCTGGCCGTTGTCCACCAGTTTTGCCATGGCCCACAGCAGGTTGGCAATTTGCTGGGGAAGAAATTGGTCTTTGGTTGCGTTCACGTGGGGCAACAGCCGGGCCACGGCCTCGTTGAACTCTGGTGTTGGCTCCAGGCCGTTGTCAACCAGTTTCGCCATGGACCACAGCAGGTTGGAGGTTCCCTGGGCATTAAATTGGTCTGCCTGTGCGTTTACGTGGGGCAACAGCGCGGCCACAGCTTTTTTAAGCCCTGGTGTCTGTTCCTGGCCGTTGTCCACCAGTTTCGCCATGGCCCACAGCAGGTTGGCGATTCCCTGGGCATTAAATTGATCTGCCTGTGCGTTCACGTGGGGCAACAGCGCGACCACAGCTTTTTTAAGCCCTGGTGTCTGTTCCTGGCCGTTGTCCACCAGTTTCGCCATGGCCCACAGCAGGTTGGCAATTTGCTGAGGAATAAATTGGTCTTTGGTTGCGTTCAAATTGGACAACAGCCGTGCCACAGCCACGTTGAACTCTGCTGTCTGCTCCTGCCCGTTGTCCACCAGTTTCGCCATGGCCCACAACAGGATGGCGATATGCTGAGGGATAAATTGGTACTTCTGTGCGTTCACGTGGTGTAACAGGGTACCCAGGGCCTCTTTGATCTCTGGTGTCCGTTCCTGCCCGTTGTCCACCAGTTTCGCTATGGACCACAGCAGGTTGGAGATTCCCTGGGCATTAAATTGGTCTGCCTGTGCGTTCACGTGGGGCAGCAGCGCGGCCACCGCTTTTTTAAGCCCTGGTGTCTGCTCCTGCCCATTGTCCACCAGTTTCGCCATGGCCCACAACAGGATGGTGATATGTTGAGGTATAAATTGGTCTTTCCTTGCGTTCACGTAAGGCAGCAGACCGACCACAGTACTGTTGAACTCTGGCATCTGCTCCTGCCCGTTGTCACCCAGTTTCGCCATGGCCCACAACAGGATGGTGATATGTTGAGGTATAAATTGGTCTTTCTTTGCGTTCACGTGGTGCAACAGCGCGGCCACGGCCTCTATGAGCCCCGGTGTCTGCTCCTGCCCGTTGTCCACCAGTTTCGCCACGGCCCACAGCAAGTTGGCGATTCCCTGGGCATTAAATTGGTTTTTATGTGCGTTCACGAAGGGCATCAGCGCGGCCACACCCTTTTTAAGCCCCGGTGTCTGTTCATGCCCGTTATCCACCAGTTTCGCCATGGCCCACAGCAGGCTGGCGATATGCTGAGGATCAAACTGGTCTTTCTGTGGGTTCATGTGGGGCAACAGCGCGTCCACGGCCATGTTGAGCTCTGGTGTTCGCTCCTGTCCGTTGTCCACCAGTTTTGCCATGGCCCACAGCAGGTTGGCGATACCCTGTGGCTTAAAGTCAGTTTTCTGTGCGTTCACGCGGGGCAATATCGCTGCTACGGCCTCGCTGAGATCAGCTGTCTGCTCGAGTCCGTTGACCACCAGTTTCGCCATGGCCCATAGCAGATTGATGATTCCCTGGGCATTAAGTTGGTCTTTCTGTTCGCGTACGATGGGCAACAACGCGGCCACAGCCTTTTTAAGCCCCGGTGTCTGTTCATGCCCGTTATCCACCAGTTTCGCCATGGCCCACAGGAGGTTGGCGATTCCCTGTGGTGTAAAGTTAGCTTTCTGTGCATTTACGTCGGGTAACAGTGCAGCCACGGCCTCTTTGAGCCAGGGTGTCTGCTCTTGGCCGTTGTCCACCAGTTTGGCCACGGCCCACAGCAGGTTGGCGATTCCCTGTGGTGTAAAGTTAGATTTTTGTGCGTTTACGTGGGGTAACAGCGCAGCCACGGCCTCTTTGAACTCTGGTGTCTGCTCGTGCCCGTTGTCCACCAGTTTTGCCATGGCCCACAGCAGGTTGGCGATTCCCCGGGCATCAATATCACTGTCTTCCAGTCTTTGGTTGCAGTTAAATATTATTGCATCCAGTAGCGTTGACAATAAGGCAGCTTGAGTATGCTTGAGACGCTCATCCATGGGGCTATGAGGGGTAAAAACACCCGCTGAAGTCAATGCATGAAGTGTTGTTGACAGGCTTCGCCAACTCCAGCTCCGTGTTGCTGTAAAATTTTGCAGCAAACTTATCAGCTGGCCTTGTTCCGCTTGATTTAACGGTCTTTTAGCAGCTGACGTGTATTGTTTAATTGAATTGGCATATAGACCGTGATTTTTCCCATCATAGCGATGACCGAAACGATACGATTTACTCAGCAGATCATCCATTATTTCCTGTTTAATGAGGGTGTTAAAATCTTGAGCAGAGTTTACTGAACGGCTCTGTAGATATTGAGAAGTGTTTGCGCCAGGAGAATGGTAAAATTTATTACGCCCCGGGGTAGTGCGTGGGGGATTATCCCATTGTCTGACTGTGGCATGTCTATATCGCCCAGGCCTTGAAGAAGCGGCACGGTTTTTCGGTTGGTTGTAGTCATTACCTGGTCTTGCGTCTTGACCACTGATGCCAGCAGGGGGGTTATACATAATTATATTTCATCAATTCATGAAAATATAAAAAGCTGACTGCTGTTCTGTTCATAAGTTCATTTTGCTGAAATGGTCTATAGACGTCAGTGGTTGAAGAAACTCATCTACTCCTGATGCCACCAATCCGCTATTTTCAAATTATCCGGGGCGAGACAATCAGCTACAACCTTTGATCAATCTGCCCGGGGATCACCTGCGGATGCGGTCGAAATGCTGGAAGCTCTCCTTCCCCGGAATGTGAGCACGGTTCTGGAGTCATGATGAAGGGGAAGCGGTTATTGGCTTTTTTTTTCTATTTCTTTTTCTTTTTTTTGGTTTGTCTGTTTGCTTTTCTGAATTTTCTTCGGCGGCTAAGTAACAATGATTTGAAGATTGCCACTTTTTATCGGCGGTAACGTTTGTCCCCTCTACCGATCCGATGTCAAGTGATACGCAGCCATGACCCTGTGGCGGGATGTCCACCCTGGCCTTTATTTGATCAATGCATAGCTTTATTGAATTCTGGCTCTAAAGCTGGTTTACCGGGATTTCAATGACCTCAAATCCTGATTTTTGCAGCAGTGCTATTTTAAGCAGAGTTGAACCATTCCTGATTTTGAAATCATTACTTACGTAATGAGACGGTCCCTGAATTTCAATCACCATGT
>NZ_JAGHQV010000270.1:0-949 GCF_017744175.1 Thalassotalea sp. G20_0
GTCCAGTGGCTGTGCTATTTATGGAATGCCAACAGGTATCGAGCAGTTCTGCGAAAAGCTGTTACCCCTTAATATCTACTCAGCAGAAGACATTCTTAAACATCATACTCTTTTACCTTACTTCTCTTTGGTTTTGCCTTCAGAACGAATGCAGAATACTCGCGTTAAAATGCTGCAACTGTCTAATGCTGGCGCCCAGGGGCAGCTTGGTACATTGGCCTCTACTGTAAAGAACTTCCGATTTCTACGTTTTTGCCCACAGTGTGTGGAGGATGATAGGCAATATATGGGGGCTGCCTATTGGCATCGAGTTCATCAGCTACCTGGTGTTCTGGTGTGTCCTTTCCACGAATGTCCGACTTTCAACTCGCAAGTCGATAAGCAACATACTGCCTATCAGCTATATGCCAGTGCTGAGAAGTACGCAAAGGAAAACGCTCGTCAAAGTAAATTGGTGGTTGATGACAAGCTTCTTTCCATTGCTCAGGCCAGTGCTGAACTATTACGAAGTTATCAGCCTCATGCAAAGCTGGAGACATATCGTAATCAACTCTTATCGTTAGGGTTCAACCATGGTGGAAATGCGATTAATCAAAAAATGCTGGCCGAAGGTTTTATTCGTTATTGGGAGGTGGAAAGGCTGGAAAAACTGGGTATTACCACCAACTTTTATAAAGAGAGTCAGTGGCTGCGTTTCATTACCAGAAAAGCTGAAAGGGGTTCTCAATTTCAGCCTCTGCAACACATTTTAATCCGATTATTCATTCAATCGTTAAAACAGTCTGATGTGCACCCTGGAATTAAGGCGAGCAGTCCGGAAACGATTTATTCATGCCCTAACTCATTTTGCGATCAAAAAGAAAAGCTCAGTGCGAAAGTGATCAATACGCATCATTCGAAAAAGAAAGGGGCAACTTATGGTGTGATTGAGTGTAAATGTGGCTTTACC
>NZ_JAGHQV010000271.1:0-945 GCF_017744175.1 Thalassotalea sp. G20_0
TCGGTACCACTGTGAGATTGCAGGCACAGTTCTGAATAGCTCGTCCATTCTGTCAGCGTATTTTGCGCGGTTATCTTCGGACTGTCGCCAGAGAATCTCCAGCATCATACGTTTAGATAGCGTGAATTCCCATCGTAGGCCAAGCTGTTGGCGCAGTGGCTGTAATGCATTCCATTGCGCCGGGGTTGGGGCTGGCTTCAGGTTTCTGCACAGTTCAAGGTATTCCTTCCTCTCAGGTTCAGGGAGCTGCGTTAATGCAAATTTTGTTAAAGCCAGTGGTGCAGGAATGGATAATGCTTTAGTGAGTACTCCTTTGCAGCGTGGATTTTCACGATATTTTTCAATCCAGAACTGGATACCAGTTCCTCCATGGATAGCCAATATCGGCAGCAATGATTTCAGCGCAGCACGAACAGCCACTCTGTCATTTCGAGGACTTTTGTGGGCATTAAGATATTGTTGGAATTCGGCAATTGTCATGCACCATTTTGCGGGCCCAGAGAAGAACAGAGCCAGTGCTTTCATTTGACTTGATTCTAAAAGATCTTCATCACTATTGTCGTCTCCATGTTCAGTGGTACAACCATGCTGATTAAGACATTGGCGAAGTGTTTTCTTATTTTCGGTCAGTTTTTCTCCTGAGGGCAAACCAAAACTTGCAAATATTCGGCAAGAAAGTTTCAGAATATTCTTATTTTCATCCGAGGGTAGCCATTGAACGAACGCTTCCACCTTCGCTTTGTCGGGCAAGCCTTTGCCATGACACATGGAGGAAAAGGCCCGCAGCAGTTCCAGGCTGAATTCGCCGTTCACCTTCCAGCACTCCCACGCTTTGAGCGCTTCCACCTTCGCTTTGTCGGGCAAGCCCCTACTGCTCATCATGGAGGAAAAGGCCCGCAGCAGTTCCAGGCTGAATTCGCCGTTCACCTTCCAGCACTCCCACGC
>NZ_JAGHQV010000272.1:0-940 GCF_017744175.1 Thalassotalea sp. G20_0
CTGGGAGACCGGTTTTCATGACCCGACATCACGATCCATACTTTATCCCTCTGGAACCAGAGCAACCCCTGGAGACTCCGGAGTCCATCAGTGATGGTTTCCAGGATCCGGTGTTGCAGGGACCTGAACTGGCTGCCAAACCACTGCGCTTTATCAGGTCGGCATGTTATGGACTGCTGACCCTGCTGTTGATATTGGTGCTTTGGCAAACGGTGGAACTGGGCCTTTTTCTCTATCAACTGCATTGGTCTTTGGCCTTACTGTTTGCCTTGCTTTTTCTGGCCCTGGCGGTCACTGTCGTTAAAGCCGTGGTGGAGTTTTTCCTGTATCAACGGGACTTCCGACAGATCACCGAACTACAGGCGCAGGCTGCACAGTTTCGAGAACAGAGAACGATCGTACTAACCAGCCAATGGACCGGGCAGTTGAGTAAGCTCTATCAGGGTAAGCCCCAACAGATGATGCTGGAACAAGTGTTGTCTGAGATGCCGGATTACAGTGATGACAGCGAGCTGCTGGCTTACCTGGATAGCCATTTTTTCCAGACACTAGACCAGCGGGCACTTGCCTGTATTTCACAACATAGCCAGCAAGTCGCCTTGATGGTGGCTCTCAGCCCATTTGCCGCTGTTGATATGCTGCTGTCGGTCTGGCGCAGTATCCGGATGCTCGATGAGGTCTGTCAGGTCTACGGTGTCAGGCCTTCATTGCCTGCCCGTACCCGCCTGTTAACCATGGTTCTGGAACAGATGGTGCTGGCTGGTGCGACAGAACTGCTGTCTGATCAGCTATCAGACTTTACTTCCAACCGGTTGCTTGGTGTGGTCAGCTCCCAAGCCGCCAGCGGGGTTGGTGTCGGTATCTATTCCGCCCGCATGGGGCTCAGGGCCATGGCGCTCTGTCGTCCAATTCCTTATGCTGATGGTCAGAAACCTGGTAT
>NZ_JAGHQV010000273.1:0-937 GCF_017744175.1 Thalassotalea sp. G20_0
AGGTAAATTTCGGCCCTTGAATGCTCCTGGTGGAATCCTGATCCCAAGGGGATGTCGTGCTTGCAGGAGTTTGTTGCAGAGCGATTGCTGTTACTACGGGTGTTTTTGTTGCCTCAATCTGTACCAAATTTTCAGCCACTGCATTTCTAACGAGTTCAGGAACAACACCCTCATTATCATTTCGGATAACCGGGCTGAGCGCCTTACATAAACTGGTGGTTAGCTGGCTGTTGCTGGCATAGTGTTCCAGAGATGACCAAACCACTGGCTTTAATGGTTTGTTGTATTTGATGATGTTGATAATCATAGAAGGTGACAGCAGAAATGCTGCTTTTTTAGGCTTGGCTTTCCCGGTCTCGTTGGTTCTTGCTTTCATTTGGGCCAATTTAGCCTCAAGCCTGATCGCATAGGGTTCCCGCTTGTCCTGAGGCTTTTCATACCATTGTTCTGTGAATTCGGTTGCCTTGAAAAATGCGGTCAACTGTTCCAATGTCCAGTTATTTATAACAAGGCCGGTATCCGTGAGGGTAAAATCCGGTTTTTGGAGTACAACCGGTTCACCATCGAGTGGCATGACAGTAAGATTTTGATTCCTGAATTGATACTCTGTTTGTTTAAGCTCGAACAGTATGGCCGTGATAAAGTACCACAGGCGTTTCTGGCCCAACATGACGTGATCACCATCAACAATCACGCCTCTTTCATCATCAGTTGACACCCGGTTTGAAAAACAGAGATCCGGTATATTCCCGTGCTCAGGTAGATAATGGTTTATCAGGAGCATTCCTTCCAGCAACCGTTGCTGAGTCACTAATTCCGGAACGGTTTCAGGTTTAGCCTGGTAGTCAAGACAGGCATCCATGAATTGCTGCATTTTCTGTGGCCTGAGTACCCGGTGTAGTCGGTACCACTGTGAGATTGCAGGCACAGTTCTGAA
>NZ_JAGHQV010000274.1:0-937 GCF_017744175.1 Thalassotalea sp. G20_0
ATAGCTGATTAATACGTTTGTCCAGCTCAGTCACTCTGTCAGTCTTTACCTGGCTCATTTCATGGGCTGGTTCCTGCGTAGAAACACTCTGCCTGTTCATTCGTTCTCTGATTCCCTGAATACCCTGGGATACTGAGTTGACCGCGGCGCTTGCCAGTTCTTTACCACGGGTCAGTGGTTTCATCGCCAGCTCCTGACCACGCAACCCCTCCTGGTAACCGGTAATCCATTGATAGGTTGAATAGGCGGCAACCCCCAATCCCAATCCGCCCGCCAGAAGGGAACCTGTGGTAATTCCCATGGTAGCGGCTGTTGACGCTGTAGCGGCATTGCTGCCGTCCACCGCCGGGGTGTCGGCAACCCTCCCTCCCTCGCCAACACTCCTCCGCTCGACGCCGTGGGGTGCATCCCAACCCTTGCTTTCGACCCTGCCGTCCACCGCCGGGGGGGCGCCAGCACTCCTCCGCCCTACGCCGTGGGGTACATCCGAACCCTTGCCTTCGAAGCTGCTGTTCACCATCGTGGTGTTGGCAACCGTTCCACCATCGGCAATGGGTGTAGCGGTATTTACCGGGCATGGATCACTGTACGGCAAATCCAATGCATCCAGAAATTCTGTTCGCGAAGAGCAATTGGCTGTTAACACCCGTGGGTCTGCTTTTTGGCAAAGAAGCTGATCATTGGTGATAGATTCAGTATTATTCACTTTAATACCATTGACATAGCTGTTCACCGCCGTGGTGTTGGCAACCGTTCCTTCATAAACCAGCCCCACCCCGATGCCGGCGTTTGCATAGTCACCCGAGGTTGTGACATGGCTGTTCACCGCCGTGGTGTTGGCAACCGTTCCTTCATAAACCCGCCCCCCCCCGATGCCGGCGTTTGCATCCTCACCCAAGGTTGTGACATGGCTGTTCACCGCCGTGGTGTTGGCAAC
>NZ_JAGHQV010000275.1:0-936 GCF_017744175.1 Thalassotalea sp. G20_0
TTAAGTTCAACGGTGACTTTGTCAGTGTTTACATCAGACCGGCCATCCACACTGAGACGAATTTCATTATCACCAGAGCTGCCTTTCAAGGTGGCCGTTGAAGTGGCAGCATCCAGAACCAGATCCATTGTGGCACTGCTTCCATCCAGCAACTCTGCTCCGTCTATAGCAAGCAGTTCAGCAGCTTCCAGATTACCGATGGTAACGGAGGATGAAACATCGATGGTTTGAGTGGAATCGGTTGGGTCAACATCCTGACCTGACCAGGTCAGTTTATCGTCTTTTATAACCAGTGTTGTATATAAGCTGGTCGTTTCAGCAGACAGAATATCCCGGCCATCTTTCCCATCCACTTCAAGGTCTATGGAATCAATGATAAAGAAATCCGTCCCCTTAGAGCCGGTATATTTATCCTGACCTCCATTCCCTTTCTGACTGGTCAGTTGAAGAGATGCCAGCAGGCTTAAACTCACACCTTTAATAACCGTACCAGAAGTGCCAGAAGTAAAGCCTAAAACCGTAAGGATACTGTTGTCAGTACCAGCCACACCCAGCGTTGACAGCCCATTAAATGTCAGTTCTGCAGAAGCCTGATCAAAACTGATTAAGGGATTATCACTACCTCTGTCGTCTGCTGCATTGATGAGATCAATGAGTTCTTGCAAGGTTGAAGAGGAGCTGACATCGATATCAAGAATTGTGCTGCCATCTTCCAGAGTCAGCCTCAGAGTATGTTCAGAAAGCGCATTCCATCCGGCAATACTGTCAAGGCTGGTACTGGCCGATACTCCATGAAAGCCATCTGCATCCAGCATATCATTTCCAGCACCACCAATCAGCGCCGACGATTCAAAGCCCTGATGCGAAAGAATCGTTGCCCCCAGCATTAACTGACTATTGTCAAGATCAAGGGTATAGCCACTGGCCGCATCAGCC
>NZ_JAGHQV010000276.1:0-934 GCF_017744175.1 Thalassotalea sp. G20_0
ACCTGTTTGGTCAGGCAGACTGGCTGTGGGATGTATTACTGGATAGCGCACCGCTGCCGCTACTCCAGACGAATACACGTCAACTGCCATAGTCTGAAAGCTGACGTATTCATAATTTCTGAAAACATAAGAGAGCCAGCAGCTTTCACTGCTAAGAAAAATCACTATCACCCCCTGAAAGTTCTGACTATCTTGCCAA
This sequence comes from Thalassotalea sp. G20_0, assembly GCF_017744175.1. Taxonomy (NCBI): domain Bacteria; kingdom Pseudomonadati; phylum Pseudomonadota; class Gammaproteobacteria; order Alteromonadales; family Colwelliaceae; genus Thalassotalea; species Thalassotalea sp. G20_0. The sequence continues at coordinate 200 of NZ_JAGHQV010000276.1, forward strand.
ATCATGATGTGTCAAAAGCTATCTTCTGTGCTTTAGCACCATGGGCAATGGCTTTAAACAAACTGTCCCAGCTATCAATCATTAACGTGAGAAAGAAGCTGGTGATTTTCCTCCATAATCGCTTTCGTGTAGGCATTCCTGGCTTATTTAAAGCCTGTTGGAATTTTGGACAAGACAGTTCCTGAATCTGATCAACCGGGAATGCCAGAAAAGTAAGGTAGGTAAAATTCGTAGCCAGATGTTTTTCGCCATGACCGTCATTGTGTTCAAGTTGATAGTCTTGATTTTTCAGGGTGTTAAACGTTTCATTTTCAATGCGCCATCTACAACGTCCTCCTCGCATCATGGATTCAACGGTATCATCGGTTAATTCAAGATCGGTTACCCAGCACCAGACATGCTGGTTCCCTTTTTTGTCGATTTCAATGTAATACAGAACATTAACCCGCTCTGTTTCATCCCGAATAAAAGAGGCCAGTACCATCAATAGGAAGCAGATAAAGATCTTGGATGCTGTCAAAACATTCTGACACTGTTTTTATCAAGTAAGAAGCACTGAATTGCCTGACATTTTTCTGCATAGCCGTACCCATGACTGACCCGATGACAACGATTGAGTAACATACAATTTCAGTCGAAGAATTGTGCGGGCATGATTTTTTTACCTATTCTGCATCTCATGTGGCTGTAGTGCTTCAGGATTCGTCGGGAATTGCTGTGACAACTGGTTTATCC
>NZ_JAGHQV010000277.1:0-933 GCF_017744175.1 Thalassotalea sp. G20_0
CTGATCAAACCAAAACGGATATCCCCTGACTCGCCATACTGCTGAAGCAAGCCGACGGGTTTGCTCTTGCCGGTGCTGTACAGCTTACAGCGATCCGTATTTGCGGCATCTTTACCGGTTACACAGGCGTTAATATAAACATCGTTTGTCGTTAATCTGTAACTGGTAGAAGGACTGTTCTGTGCACCCCACTGGCACTGCTTTACTTCTGTAGAAGCCCAGCGCGGCCAGGCCTCCCTGGCAATCCTGACTTCAGGCGTGCCATTTTCGGAACCGGCAACATTGCAGAGACTGATCTCACTGTTGTTATAGGGCGTAAAATTCCCGGTGGGAATGCCCGATTCACTGCTTCTGTAAATTTTGACAAATGCATGCACGTCTCTGGGGATATAAGCCCGTTCCAGTATCGTTTGATTATCGGTATCCGTGGATCGCTTTCCGCCAAAAAGCACCGTTCTGAGGATGTCCATCCGTGTCATGGTGGCCCAGTTCAGAAAGTTACCACTCCAGGGAGCCTGAGAGGTGGTGCAATAATGCCCGTGATCACCGGTGGCTTGGGCTACCGGAGAATAGCGTCCGGAAGCGTATTGATAGCACCAGTCACTGTCGAAATACCCGAGATAGTCAAAACTGTCCACATAGCTGGTATCCAGTCGTCCATCCGAATCCAGGTCCGTATAATCGCTATACGCTTTTTTAAAAAGTTCATGGTCAACGGACATCACCAGCATCACCAGTGGTTCCGATGTATTACTGATCAAGGGAGGCGTTGCTGCGTAATCACTGGAAACCGCTTCAGCGTTGGCCCTGAAAGATAACAGCACCAGCAGTCCGAACAACATGACCTGCCTGAAAGTAACACCATGTGAGGTATATCGATCCATGATCACCTCCACTTCCCTGTTAATATTCCCTAACTCAACATCAGTTGCT
>NZ_JAGHQV010000278.1:0-930 GCF_017744175.1 Thalassotalea sp. G20_0
AAACCCGGTTACCACGCTTTACGCAGGAACCGGGTCAGGGATGGAAAACAACCTGCTTATTGTTGTTGTGGTTTCACGCGGATGCGCTCCAGCCATTGCAGATAAATGCCGGTGGCCAGGTTTTCATCCTCGGTCATAATCACGGGTTTGTTGTTGACGGCGGTATTGGTGGCAATAACCACGTCACCGGTTGCAGCCAGACGGTCTAAGATCAGATCAGAGTCTCCAACCGGGAAGTCAATGGTCAGCACCCCGTCGCTAATGCTCCAGCCCATGGCATTGTCAGTATCACCGTCCATCACCACCGTTCCATCACCAAAGGCAAATTCAACAATCAGTGGATCAGCGTTATCGGTAGTACTATCATCATCAACGTAATACCAGGTTTTATCGGTCAGCTGCGCCGTGGTCCAGCCTGCATTGGTGAAAGGTGCTTTTGACCAGGCAATCAGATCACCGGAATCAATGGGAACGGCAAAGGCATTCTCCGAAGAGACATAAAGGAACTGATCGGTTTCTGCTCCTTCATCATCAGTAGTAGTCAGCCGGTCACCATCCACAGAGTATGCAAAGCAAACATCAGGTCCGCTATCAACCTTCTGGCAGGCCTGGCCCTCAAAGAGAGAAGCCTCAAGAACACCTTCGTCACCAAACTCCACTTTGTTCAGACTCGCTATAAAGCGGTAGTCAGTGGCAGAACTGCCGATGAGAAAGCTGTTCAGGCCACTCTCCGTTACTTCTGGCAGATAGTCCTGCTGGATGTTGAAATACAGGCTGCTCATCTCCGCTTCGAGAGCATCATTGGCATAGGCAATCACGCCAAGAATCTGGTCTTCTTGGGTTGAGCCTGAAATATCAAAATCGACGATGCAGCTGCCTGCGTCTTCAAAGAATTGCCTGGTAACACTCAATGAATCATCGGAGTCACTT
>NZ_JAGHQV010000279.1:0-930 GCF_017744175.1 Thalassotalea sp. G20_0
GTTGCAGCCATTGTTCTTTAGTGGTTTCTGGATTGGTCATTGGAGCCTCCATGTAATCAGAGGCTTTATGATCCTTGATCAAATCTGAGCAGGGTAGGACGTGGGTTATTTTGGCGCTTACGCTGGTTTTGTCTGTCTTCACGCACTGGCGCTCTATCACCCACTCAATCGCCGGTTTGCCATTCACAACGTAGTCGTAGGCTTCCACCGGAATATCGCTGATGCTAATGTGAGGGTTGTAGATAACCTTGGTCAGATCATTAACCGACTTGCCCTCGTCGTTTTTCACTTTCGGGTGTTTCATTTTCTCGACCCGGTAGTAGGCGACTGGGTCAGGCTTATTACCTGTCTCCTCCACCATCGCCTTGTATGGCGCTACCTTCTCATAATTGAGGTGCCAGTGTGCCAGCTCGCGCCCAGCCTCGGAGAAGCTCCAGAAGCCCTCTATGGTCTTCACACGGGGAATGCGGGGCAGCTCTTTACTCAGGTTATCGGCGTAGCGGTCACGGTACTCTTGGGAGTGCAACAGCCCGTAGACGTAGTAGAAAATGTCTTCCTTACTGACCTGCTCGCCGGGGTAGGCTTCCTGGAAGTGTTGTAAACCTTCGTCGGTGATTGCATCGCGGCGCTTTAGTGGTGTTGGTTCTTCATCTCCATAAGAGAAACCAGTTTGTGGACTTTCATCCTTGGTTGACGTTTTCCCATAAAGGTAAAGAGGGAAGCACTGAGAGCCACCGTCGGTCTGAAGCTCAGGTACGCTATTCATAATTAAGGCAAACTGTCCCTCTTGATTCCAGCGTTGCTTAATCATAATTACTAAATTTTCCACACTATAATGTGGAAAAATAGTTGGCATATGACCAGCACGATGCATGAGAGATAGATCAAAATAAACCCACTGCTTTGTATAAGGTCGATACATGGCAGTAA
>NZ_JAGHQV010000027.1:0-85586 GCF_017744175.1 Thalassotalea sp. G20_0
CTCGATTGCAGGGCAGTAACTACTAGCGGGAATGGTCAGTGGCTGACATACTTCCATGGGGGGCGGCCTCTCGCAGATGATTCTTTTGTCACATGAAAATCATAGCTGCGTTTGGTCGCCTTTCTTGCTTTGGGTATTTTGGCTCCGGGTCGTAAATCCTATGCTTCAGGGTCTGTAGTTGTGCTCAGTATGAGACTTTCACCCAAACCTTTAAAGCTGGTCTGAAGCGGAAGCAGAAAAAGGCCGCCATGAGCACTCGATATCTGTCTGAAGTCCTCGCAGGATGCGGGGTTTCATGATTTTTCCCTGTGGCCAGGACAAGCCGACAGCCTCAAACCGGTTCAGGTATTTGTTAACCGCCCCGGCACTGACGCGAGTGCTTCTGGATATTTGCCGGGTGCTGAGCTGGCACTCGAACCGGAGCCGAAAGATCTCCCGTAATTTACGCATTGATAACCCCTTTTTCATGCCGCTGAATCCTTTTTTTCATGGATTAGTGCAGGCGGCACTATATGAATGAAATCAATGCTTAAGAGAGATTTCTCGTATGGTTTCACAGACCATTCTGGCAATGTGAACACCGATTCTGGAGGGTGTGAACAGTGATTCTGGAAATTTCCAAAAAGTGTTCACGGTAAAACCAGAATGGGTGTTCACGTTCAGCCAGAATGAGTGTTCACGGTTGGCCAGAATTGGTGTTCACGATGGGCCAGAATATGCACGGACTGCGCCCGTGATGCAAAGGTTAGCCGTTCTACCTCAACAGTCTACGGCATGACGATCAGGACTCATGCAGATATAATGTGAGGCATTCCAACACAACCCTTGAGATGCAGAAATGACAGCGGCAAAAGACACCGTTTGGGGGATGATTCCTAATCGTGCGATGGCCAGGCAACTTGCTGTTCGGGATATTCCTTCTCTGGTTTATGATGCAGTAAATCTTGAAGGGGTCGCAATGACCTTACCGGAAGTTCAAACACTGCTGGATGGGATTACCGTTGGTGGCCACAAAGTCAGCGATCAAAATATGGCTCTCAACCAGGCTGCTGCATGGAAACACCTATTTTCCCTTGTCTCTGAGGGTAAGTTCTCTTTTTCAAAGGACGTTGCCTTATCTATTCATAGCATTGCAGGAAAAGAGGAGGCCTTGGAGTGGGGGGCCTTTCGCACTGGCAATGTAACGATTAACGGATCTGAGTACCTGCCTCCTTCCCCTAAAGACCTTGATCATGTCTGGGCAGAAATCGAGTCTGAAATTGCTGCTTGTAACGATGCTTATGATCTGGCCATTACTGCTTTTCTGAGAATGGCAAGAGCACAGTTTTTCTGGGATGTGAACAAGCGCATGGGGCGATTCATGATGAATGGTATTTTGCTTTATTATGGGTTTCCAATCATCAATGTGCCGGCAAAGCGACAGAAAGAATTTAATCAGTTGATGCTGGATTTCTATGCGACTGCGGAAATGACCAGGATGAATAAGTTTTTGAGATCGTGCATTCATAACAAAATCATAGAGAACTTCCAGTTGAACGGCTAAACAAACTCGAAACGATGTTCAGCAAGACGGTCATAGCCCGGAGCTGGTTGTTGACATCCTGAGCAAATTGCATGGCCGTTCTTGCGTGGGACCACGATTATATTGAATACTTCAGAGCCTTGATAGAGACTGAGTTTTACATCCGGATAAAAAAATGACTGGTATTATTGAATTAGAAAAACTGCTCAGCAGCATCAATCCGAAGCTTGTAGAGGGAGAGTTCATTTTCTGTACTTTACCCGGGAAACTCTCCGATTATGCTCATTTAAATCCACTTTCAAGCTTTATTGAATCAGAAGGCTTATCTTTAGTTCTATCAAAAGATAACGCTGAAAGTGCGAATATTAAGTTTGAACATACTTACAGGCAAATAACACTGACTGTACACTCAAGCTTGGAAGCCGTTGGTCTAACAGCAGCAATTTCAACCAAACTTGCCTCAAAAAATATCAGTGCCAATGTAATTGCAGCTTTCTTCCATGACCATATATTTGTTCAGTCAGATAAGTCGGAAGATGCTTTGAAAGCACTGCATGAACTCTCGACAACTAATAATGCCTGAACATGCATGTAATGAATTATGATGGATTGCATCCGACTGCAATCTTATCCTGTTGTTGCACAAGCCCAGGTTAAATTCTGGAAACTGAACACAATGTGTTTCATAAACTCACCGTAACGCCAGAAAAATCTGCCAGATGAATTTACATTGAATTTCTGGTGATATGTTAGCTCACTATGGAATGCAGCAGCGGTTACTTAAATCATTATCTACTCCAGGGATTCAGATGTACCATTTTGAGACAATGCCCCTTCAGCAAAATTAATACAATCCTGAGTGGGGTTTTCGATAAAATATTTTGCTGAATACAAGATATTCTTTTCATCACGATCCGCCAATTCTATTTTATTTAGTGTGGTTTTTAAAAAAGAATCATTAGCTGGTCTTTTTTTGAGCAGTTATGGTTAGACTGGCACCTACTGATAACAATGGTTGCATTATAGTCCTCGAGGGCAATTAACAATTTATTAAAACTGTATTTTAGATTAGATATTAGAATAAAAATTTACTTTTAAAAGTAAAAATGCAGAAAGAATGCCTAACATAAGATTCAAGTGGATAGTGCCTGTAGTGCCACCGCTGAATTTGGCGTTAGATTAGGGGGTGGCCAGTGAGTGATCAATGGCCCGCTATTCAGGCAAAAGAGCCCGTCTCTCTTATTCAGTGCAGCTGATGGGCTCTCTCATTGACATCCAAACTCCGCTAAGGGTGAACGGAGATTGTACACATCAAACTCATTCAAGAGATGTACCAGGAGTTGATGATTCATTAACCAAAAATCGACAATGCCGCCTGAAGAATAATCAGGTTAACAATATCAATAAAGAAGGCACCGACAATAGGCACAACCATAAACCCCTGGGGTGAAGGACCAAAGCGGTTAACGACGGAACCCATGTTCATGACCGCTGTGGGTGTTGCGCCAAGACCAAAACCGCAGTGACCGCTGGCAATAACGGCTGCATCGTAGTCTTTGCCCATCACCCGGAAGGTCACCACATAAGTAAATATTGCCAGCATAACAGACTGTGCCAGCAAGATGATCAGGATCGGGATGGCCAGATCGAGAATATTCCAGAGTTTTAAGCTCATCAGGGCCATGGCCAGAAACAGGGCCAGTGACACCGTGCCGAGAATATCGATGGTTTCAATATCCAGCTTTTTCACCCGGGTGACTTCCAGCGTGTTGGTGATGATAACGCCGATAAACAGGGCATAGACGAAATCGGGAATCATCAGCCATTTGATCTCGAAGTTGTTGACCCAGATTTCAAGGTACTTGGCACCGGTCACACAGATCAGAATCATAAACAGTGATTCAATCATCTTTTTTGAGGTGACATTGTCTTCCTCATTTTCGTTGTAAGTCACCAGCTCAGGAAACTGGTCATGGGTTCTGTTGGTGTTGCCGTATCTGGATTTCAGGCCATATTTATCCACCAGTCGCTGCGCCACCGGACTGCCAATAATGCCGCCCATGATCAGGCCGAAGGTGGCTGAAGCCATGGCAATCTCAAGTACATTGTGCATGCCGTATACTTGCTGGAAGGTTTGAGACCAGGCCGCACCGGTGCCGTGACCACCGGAAAGGGTGATTGATCCGGCAATTAATCCCATCAGCGGGTCAAGCCCCAGCAGGGTGGCCAGTGACATCCCCAGGCCATTTTGCAGCACAATATAGAAAGACGCCACGGCAAGGAAAACAAACACCTTGACCCCACCTTTAATCAGCTGGGTATAGCTGGCGGCCAGACCAACCGTGGCAAAGAACATCAGCATAAAAGTGTTCTGCAGGGGCAGGTGGAACTCAATCTCGACACCATTGAAGTGCAGCCAGGCAATAACACCGGCAATAATCAGCCCGCCAACAATAGGCTCAGGAATATTGAATTGCTTTAATAGAGGAATTCGGGCGTTGATAAAATGTCCCAGAAATAGCACAAAAATGGCGATGAGAAACGACTCAAGCGCGCCAACAGTCAGTAGTTGATTCATAAACCCTCAAAATAAAAGTGATCAGATACAGGCAAAGCGTCTACCCAGTTTGCTGTAGCCCAGTCCGGTTTCTTTTATCACTTCTATCCGGGTGGGAATCCGTTCTTTCAGGGACTCAATATGGGAGATGATACCGACCATCTTCCCACTGGCATTCAGGCTATCCAGGGCGCTGAGTGCGGTTTCCAGCGTTTCCTGATCCAGTGTACCAAACCCTTCATCCAGAAACAGCGAGTCGATACGGGTTTTATGGCTGACCAGGTCAGATAACCCCAGCGCCAGCGCCAGGCTGACCAGAAAGCTTTCACCACCGGACAGGGTTTTGATATCCCGTGCGGAGTCGCCCTGCCAGGTGTCCAGCACTTCAAGGCTGAGTTCATCGTTGCTCTTGCGGTTGAGCAGATAGCGGGCATGGAGCTGTTCCAGCTGTCGGTTGGCCAGAAGAATCAGATGATCCAGCGTCAGGCCCTGGGCAAATTTACGGAACTTGTCGCCTTTGCTGGAGCCAATCAGGCCACTGAGTTGCGCCCAGACCTGATATTGATGCTCTTGCACCGCAATATCCCTGAACAGGCTGGCCTGGCCAAGACGTTTTTCATCGTCGTCTTTCAGCGCCTGAGTAATCTCTCCCTGTCGTTGATTGACCAGACGAATGCGGTTGTCCAATTCGGTCAGTCTGTCAGTCACTTCATCCAGAGTTAGTTTAGTCGCTGGCTGTTCAATATGTGCTTTCAGGTTGGCTTCCGCCGAGGCAAGCTTGCCTTTGGCTTCATGCAGCTGTTGTTCAATGGCCTGTTTCAGGTCTGTCAGTACCTTTCGTTCTTCTTTATCCAGCAGTGCCTGCTGGAAATGTTCACTGTCCCGGAATGGACTGTCGTTTAATAATGTCTGCCAGGTTTTTTCGGCGATTGTCAGTGCTTCGCTCAATGCTTCCTGTTCCATGGCCTGTTGGCGGACGATTCCAGTCAGCTGAGCCAGCTTGTCATCAATGGCTTTCAACTGGCTCTGGCTTTGTTGATGGTGTGCCTTTGCTTTGACCACCAGTGACTTGAGTCGCTGTCGCTCCTCACTCACGATTTTCTGGCCAAACAGATCCTGCCGTTGCTGTTGTTGCTGCTGTCTCTGAGTGTTGGTGTTATTCAGCGTTTGCTGAATATCACGGATAAGTTCGTCCGCTTTTTGTCGGTTTTGATGCTTGTGATTCAGCTGCTGGGTAATGGCCTGGATTTTCTCATTCAGCGCTTGTTGTTCAGCGGTGATGTGCTGCCATTGTTGCCAGTTTTTTTCCTGCTGACTCAGCCAGGTTGATTGCTCTGACAGGATAGGAGTCTCCAGATGCAGCGCAGTTTGGATTCTCTGCCTGATCTTCTCTTCCAAAGCCCGGTTGGCGTGTTGGCTTTGCTCAAGCTGTTGACGCTTTTCAGACAGCTGCTGGTCAATCTGGCGTTGCTGATGCTGGTTAACCTCCCGTTGATGGGTGTGTTGGGTCATGTCGTTATTCAGCTGGTCCAGCTGCTGCTGTTCAAGTTGAATGCGGCGATTAAGCTGGCTCAGTTGTTCAAGCTGCTTTTTCCGGGTCTCCCCGGTCTCGGAAAACTGTTTGAAGTGGCTCTGATATTCGTCGGTGTTGTTGATCGATAGGGAAAGAGACTGGGCATTGCTGGTGGCGGACCAATCTGATGTAACCTGGGCAATCTGATTTTGCAGCTTGTTAATGGCCTGTTCTGAGGATTCCAGTTGTACCTGTAAACGGGCAGCCTCTTTGTTCAGCTTCTCGCCCTGAAGTTGCAGCTGCTCCAGTTCCCGCTGTCTGGCGGTTAAACGTTGTTCGGTATCGGAAATATTCAGCTTCTGATAATGTTCAATGGCAGGGTGTTCTGTGGCACCGCAAAGAGGACAGGCTGCTCCGGCCTGCAGTTGGTTGCGATAGTCCTTAAGGCTGGTGATCTGCCGCTCCCGGGCTAACAGCTGCTCCAGATCATGACAGTGCTGCCTGACATTCCGGTACTCTGTCCTGCATTTTTCAATGTTGTCGGTGTACTGTGCTACCGATTGCTGCAGGTTGCCATGGAGGGTTTGCTCTTTCTGTAAGTCAGCGGTGCAGTTGGTAAATTGCTGGCTGAGGTTATTCAGATGCAGCCATATCGGGTATTGATCGTGCCACTGTTGCTGATCGGTCAGCAGCTGCTCTTCTTCCTGACCATTTAACAGGGCTGTTTTGTTCTCAAGCAGTGTTTTATTCTGGCTGGCGCGTTGTTCCCGTGTTCTGGCCAGCGACTGAATATACTCTTCCAGTGTCTGGTGTTGTGCGCCCAGGTTCTGGCGTTCCTGCTCTAACTGATGAATAGCTTGAACAAACTGTTGTTCACCCTGGCTGGCGGTTTCTCGTTGCTCAAACAGGGTTTGTAATACCGGCAGCTGTTCGCCCAGCGATTGCTGGTGTGCATTCTGCTCCAGGTAACGGTTGGCTACCTGAAGTTGTCCAGTGAGTTGCTCCCGGGACTGCTGGTCATCGGCAATGCTGTTGTTCAGTGTGCCCTGCTCATGTTCAGCTGCCTGCAATTTGCCTTTGATGGCCTGTTGTTCATTGGTCAGCCTCTGTATATCAGCATCCAGAGGGATGACCTGCTCTACCAGCAGGGATTCGGTTTGCTCCTGTTCCTGCTGATAGCTTTCCCAGGCATTTAACTGAATCTGACACTGTTTCTGAACGCTTTGCGCCTGTTCGGTGGTGACCTGTTTTTCCTGTTGATGATCAGCCAGTGTCTTTTGTATCCGTTGATGCTTTTGTGTCAGTTCGCTCAACCGATCCCAGTCCTGCAGCAGCTCCATGGCGGGCAGGGCCTGCTCCAGACGGTTTATTTGCTCGCTGTTTTCTGATTTGTGTTGAAGGGCATTGTCCAATGACTCCCGGGCTTTTTCCTGTTCACGTTGTCTGCTGGCCAGCTCTTCAAGCCAACGCTTCTGATGGTTCAGGGAGAGGCGTTCGTTGCCGGTTTCCTCCTGTTGCCCGGCAAGCTGACTCTGTTCTTCTCTCAGTTCTGTAAGTCGATCGTCGTTCAGTAGAGCAATGCCGCCCGCTCTGGCCTTTAACAGGTCGAGTTGCTGCTCTGCAGTGCGCATACGCTCAAAGGCACGGCGGGAGATTTCTCCATAGATCTCGGTACCGGTCAGTTCTTCCAGCAGTTCAGCCCGGTCATTGGCACTGGCCTCCAGAAAAGCGGCAAAACCTCCCTGGGCCAGCATCATGGATTTGGTAAAACGTCCGAAATCCAGCCCGGTCAGCTCACTGACCTTTTTCAATTTATCGCTGATACGGGTGGTAATAATCGTACCATCACTGTCGGCCAGCTCGACCTGAGGTGCCTGCAACTTGCCGTCTGCTTTGCCCCTGGCCCGGCGTTGTGACCAGAAGGCCCGATACGCTTTACCTTTGACTTCAAACTCAACTTCGGCGAGCGACTCAGCGGTATGCCGGGTCATCAGCTCGTTATCGGAGGCGGAGATTGTGGTCAGGCGGGGAGTCTGGTGGTATAGGGCAAGGCAGATGGCATCCAGCAGCGTGGTTTTGCCAGCACCGGTTGGGCCGGTAATGGCAAAGAGGCCTGTGTTGGTAAACGGTTCGCTCTGGAAGTCTATTTTCCACTCGCCCCTGAGGGAGTTAATATTTTTCAGGCGCAGGCTGAGAATTTTCATCAGGCGTTGTCCTTCTGGCCATGCTGCGCCAGCATGGGATGCTCTTTATCTGCTGCAAACACGTCTTCGAGTATTTCCTGAAACGCACCGGTCAGCTGCTGTAATTGTTCATCGGTAAGCTCTTCCTGCTTAAGCCGTTGCTGAAAAACATCTTCTACGTTCAGCTCGGCCAGACTCTCCTGATCAGCAACGGTTAGGGATGCCGCGGCTTTTTCCCGTTTTCTTCTTACCCTCAGCAGCTCAAATGAGGACAGCTCCTCTCTGGCCAGCACCATTTGTTCGACCCGGCTTTGCAGGTCGTGAAGGTAGGTTTCGGTGGTGATTTCAATCTCCAGCCATGGATTGAGTTCAGCCTGCGGTTGCTCATTCTCATTGGCCCGCTCACTGGCAAGAGCGGCCAACTGCTGGTCAATACTGTCCATGGAGCCCTTGAGGCTGATGAGAGGCCTGAAAACAGGAACAATGACGGACTCAATTTTATTCAGCTCGTTTTCCCTGAAGTCCACAATAATGACTTGCTTATCGGACCCGGCTTCATCAAAACTCAGCGGGATTGGAGAACCTGAGTAGCGGATATGTTCTTGCTTCGCCACGACCTGTGGCCGGTGAAGGTGGCCGAGGGCAATGTAGTGGGCCTTGGGAAAGGCGGATACCGGGAATGCCGCCAGGGTCCCGATATAAATCTCACGCACGGATTCGCTCAGTTGCCCGCCTACTGTCGTTAAATGACCCGTTGCAATTATAGGCAGCCGTTCCCCTGCCAGCTTTTCAGCTTCTGAATAAATGGTCTGATAGTGGGCAGCAATCGCCTGTTGCAGTGCCTGTTGTTTATCCTCACCGGTCTCTCCCGCCTGACTTTCCAGAACATCCCGTGGCCGGACAAACGGAATGGCGCAGATGACCGCGCCGGGATTGCCCTGAGCGTTGTTCAACACCAGAACCTGTTCTTGGGAATCTTTGCTGACGCCACCCACCACAAAGGTATTCAGGCATGCCAGCAGCTCTTTTGACTCATTCAGTGTGGCCACCGAATCATGGTTGCCACCAATCACGATAAGCTGTCGGCAGTGGGTATTCTGCAGGCTGACAATAAAGCGGCTGTATAGTCCCCTGGCATAGCTGGGTGGGGTACCGGTATCAAAGATATCACCGGCAATAATCAGGGCATCAATGCGCTGCTCTTGTACCCGCTCGATCAGCCAGTCCAGAAAGGCCTGATGTTCTGCCTCCCGGCTTTTGCCCATAAAGTGCTGGCCAAGGTGCCAGTCAGATGTGTGAAGAATACGCATGATGTCTTAAGTTTCGGGAAGTCAGGGAGCGGCGTGAACATCCCTTGGTGAAAAAGTAAAATAGCGAAGCTACACCAGAACCGAACTGTAGCCAATGATCTGGCATCAGGTTTTTTTATTTCACTCTTCTTGCTAAATCGGTTCTTGCCAAAGGATAGCTTGATCATCATATCCTCGGTAGATTCTATTTATTTTTCCACATCTGCTCACATCCGGTAGTTCCTCTCTACTTTGTTTTTCATCTTCTATACTTCCACAGTGTTAAATCCTCCAATCCCAGCCACTATCAACAGGATTGAGTTGTGCCAGCATTTAAACGAGCACTGTTGTGCTGTGCTGTTGCTGCCAGTTGGGTCAGCACTACAGCATCCCTTGCGAATTCTTCTTTTGATTCCTTCATCGACGACGCCACCATGGATGGCAGGCTGCGAACGGTTTACTACGACGTTGACAATAAAGAAAAAGAAAAGAATAAAACCTCCGGTGCCTGGACAGGCGCATTATGGTTGCACCTGAAATCCGGTTATCTGGCGGATTTTCTTGCTATTGGTGGTACTTTTTATGGTGTTACCAAACTGCATATGGATGAAAACAACAGCAACGCCTATCAGCTGTTGATTGATGAAAAGAAAGCCAATGGAAAAATGGATGGTCAAGGCTTTGGTAAGCTCGGTCAGGCCTGGGTTGACCTGAAATTACCAAACTCCATTGATCATATCTCTGGCCATATTCAGGTCGGACGACAGCTGGTGTATACCGGTTTAATCTCCAGTTCCGGCTCCCGTTCAGCACAAAGTACCTGGCGCGGATATAAACTGGAGGGGCAGCTCTACGACTTTGACCTTGGTCTGGCCTTTGTTGATCAGATGTCTCTGCGGAACCAGGCCGGCTTTCATGATTTAACCAACTTCAGTGGCAAACAGATTGACCGTATCATCGGAGGCGAACTCGCTTATACGTTTCATCTTGCTGATGACCGTAAACTGAGGCTGAAATACAGGAATGCCTTCGCCAAAGATTATCTGTACGGTCACAATGGTGAAGTGAAATTCGAAACCCCCATTGCAGGAGACAGGGTTCTCACTCTGGGCGGTAAATACTACAAAACCAAAAAAGATGGTGACTTATGGGAAGGTAACGCCTGGTATTACCCAGCCTTTGACGATGAAGCTACAGCATGCAACCTGTTCGCGGCCCTGGATCTGGACTCATGGCATTTTGAAGCTGGTGTCAGCCATGTCAAAGCCGAAACATCTCAGGAAAAAGAAGGCAAGAATCCGGATGGCTCACCTAACGGCTATGTCCGCCCCGGTAAATATTACTATGACTACGGTAAAAACACTCACGGTATCTGGGATTTAAACACCGGCGGCTTTGCCGAAGACATGATATACGACGGTGAAACTGTCTGGATGATTGGTGCTTCCTATGACTTTTCCACGTTGGGTGTGCAGGGTCTGGAGTTGGGCTACTCACTCCATTACGGCTCTGGAATGGAAGTCAAGGATAAAGCAACAGGTGCAAAGAAAAGTACGTCTGAATACGAGAACGATTTCCACATTGTTTATAAGTTTCCCCAGCCACAACTTAAAGGCATGAAATTCAAGCTAAAATACGGTATCTATCGAAACGATGAAGATTTGAGGAAAGCGATTAACAAGCAGGAGAACGACCTGCGTGTGTGGTTGGATTACAACTTCACACTGTTCTGATTAAGAAAAATTGCTGGTTCCCGGTATGGGAACCAGAATCATGTTGATTATTTCCGCACAATCTTCCCTTTTGGCAGATACTCACTTCTCTTTAGAGGTGAGTATCTCTTAACGTAATCACTCAACACGACAGCGTCTGTATAACCGGTATTAACAAACGTTGGGTTCTCATCCACCACCGGCCAGTTATCGCCCCCGCTGGCAGAAAAGGCATTAATTGCCATGCGATATTTTCTGTTTTTATCCACAGGCTTTCCGCCAATGTCCAGAGACATTAATTTATCTCCGGCCATGGTCAGCCTGACGTTGGCAAAATGCACCATGCCACCACTGATGGGTTGAATAGCGGCAACGTCTTCAATGTAGTTCCGCAGCTCACGGCCTGTCATTTCCAGATAGCACACCATATTGCCAAAAGGCTGAATCTTGAGAAGGTCTTTTTCGGTAATCTTACCTGCTTTCAAGCCAGTGCGAATACCACCACCGTTCATTACAGCCAGATCGGCTTTGGTTTTTTCCATCTGTGCCCGGGCAATCAGATTGCCTATGGCCGCTGGGCCTGAGCGAACTTTTTCCCGCGAACCATCCAAAGACTGATCGATGGCACCGACAACCCGATTCATCAGTTCACTCGCTTTATCCTGATAAGGCTTTAATGCCTTCAGCACTGCCGGATCTTCTGGAATCTCAGGCTCTATAGTGATCAGCTCTTTCTTACCATTGATGATTTTCTCTTTCTTGAGATTCACCGGAATCAGGCGATAATTCACCATTTTCAGCAAGCCATGGCTGTGTCCTCTGCCATTGTCCAGATATTGATAGATAAAATCAGCCCGGCCAACATATTTCCCCCACTCCCAAGCTTGTAGTACATAGGTGCTGTTTTTAATATCAGGCCGGAGTAGTTTAGTTTGTGAATGGCCACCGACAATGATATCGACACCATCCACTTCTTTCGCCAGGCTTACATCACCCGGAGCATTGGGTCCATGTTTGGCGTTTGGATAATGCCCCATGTGGGTGAGCGCAATAACAATATCAGCCTTGTCATCCCGAATCAGTTTTGGTACCCAGACTTTTCCTGTATCTACGGCATCATCAAAACGAAGATCTTTAATGTTTTCCTTGAGCGCCTGTGATTCTGTGTCTTCTGTAGTTAAGCCAAGAATGGCGACCCGCACACCTTCCAGCTCTTTCATTACCCAGGGCTTAAACACCAGTTTGCCGGTATCTTTGTAAAAGATGTTGGCTGACAGGAAAGGGAAGTCTGCCCACTTTTCCTGTTTCAGCAAAACAGGCAGCGGGTTATCAAACTCATGGTTACCCACGGTCATGGCATCATAACCAATAAGGTTCATCCCGATAAAATCAGGTTCAGCTTGCTGAATATCGGACTCGGGCACACCTGTATTTATATCGCCTGCAGACAATACCAGAGACTTGCCGCCTTCAGCTTCTACTTCTGCACGAATACGATCAATCAATGTTTTGCGGGCCGCCATGCCTACTTCACCATCACGGTTTCTCCAGAATTTTCCGTGGTTATCATTGGTGTGAATGATCGTGAAATTAAGCGTTTTCAGTGCAGGTTCTCTGTATTGCTCGGTATCGGTAGCACAACCGCTGAGCAATAGCAGGATGGGGAATGACAATAACAACCAGCGTGGGTACAACATATGGATTCTCCTTTAAGGAAATCACGGGAATCATACGCACACCTGATTAATTACTGAACGACGTTGTTTAGACGTTTTTTTAATAATAAAGAGCACAGAGGTTCGGCTAAAAATCCAGTACACGGTTTCAATGCAATTGATGGGTTCCATCTATCATTGACCTCCAGTTCGTCCTGAGCGGAGTTGAAGGACGTAAACTCTATACCCTCAATAAAGACTGTGCCAATCACCCTTCGACTCCGCTCAGGGTGAACGGAGATTGTACTCATCAAACTCATTGAAATGATGTGCTGGATGATTATCGTCCAAAAACTCTACACCCCAGACAGAGCAAAGAGTAGAGCATTAAGAATAAGTTCTGTTTTGACCCCCTCGTTACCGCTCTTCGTGGGAACGAGGTGCCAGTATATGTATATCAGTAAAGAACGCGGCAGCGGATGGTGCCTTCAATCTTTTTTATCTTCTGCATGGCCATATCGCTGTGTTCAGCATCAACATCGATAACAACGTAACCAACGGACTCATTGGTCTGCAGGTACTGACCGCTGATGTTGATACGGTTTTCAGACAGTATCTGGTTGATCTGGCCCAGAATACCGGGAATATTCTGGTGGATATGCAGCAGGCGGTGCTTGCCGGGGTGAGCAGGCAGGGCGACTTCCGGGAAGTTGACCGACGACAATGTAGTACCAATATCGCTGTACATCACGAACTTTTCGGCAACCTCCCGGCCAATATTTTCCTGTGCTTCCTGGGTACTGCCGCCAATATGGGGGGTCAGGATAACATTCTTCATGCCACGCAGGGGGCTGATGAATTCATCATCGTTACCCCGTGGCTCTTCCGGGAATACGTCAATGGCTGCACCCAGCAGCTTACCGTTCTTCAGGTACTGGGCCAGCGCTTCAATAACCACCACAGAACCACGGGAGGCATTGATCAGAATGCTGTTGTCCTTCATGGCGGCAAACTGTGCTTCTCCGAACATCCACTGGGTATCCCGGGTTTCGGGAACATGCAGACTGACAATGTCACACATGCCAAGCAGGGTGTTCAGATCACTGATCTGGGTCGCATTGCCCATGGAAAGCCGGGTCACTACGTCATAGAAATAGACTTCCATGCCCAGGGACTCTGCCATGATGCTGAGCTGGCTGCCGATATTTCCGTAGCCGATAATACCCAGCTTTTTGCCGCGGATTTCATGGGAGTTCGCTGCTGTTTTCTGCCAGCCTCCCTGGTGTGCCATGGCATTCTTTTCCGGGATTCCGCGCAGTAGCAGGATGGCTTCAGCCAGCACCAGCTCAGCCACTGAGCGGGTGTTGGAATAAGGTGCGTTGAAAACAGGTATCCCCCGTCGTGTAGCTGCGGGCAGTTCTACCTGGTTGGTGCCAATACAGAAACAGCCAACAGCACAGAGTTTTTTTGCCGCCGCAAAAATCTCATCGGTCAGCTGGGTCCGGGACCGGATGCCCACAAAGCGGGCATCAGCGATACGTTCCTTAAGTTCCTCAGGAGGCAGGGAGGTGGTGACATAGTCGATATTGGTATAGCCCGATGCTTTAAGAATCTCGACAGCAGACGGGTGGACACCTTCCAACAGGAGAAAACGAATCTTGCTCTTATCCAGCGATATTTCGGGCATATCAGTCTCTTTATCGGTTAGCTCATGGCGGACTGGCTCAAGGCTGTTTTTGGCTCAGGGCTGTACATAGAAGCACTATTTTTATTGTGCAGGCGGACAACAGCAGTAGTGCTTCCAATTCATGGCTGTTATTGATCCACCCATCGTTTTCATGGCGCATTACCGGTTGCGTCCGGCTGCATCAGGCGGCACATCATAGCATAGGCTGTGCGGGATAGTACCTGCTAAAAGGCGGTGGGTCGTTACAGCAGGGAGATCGGCCTCACATCAGTGAAACCGATCTGGTGTTAAGCTGTATCATAGTGACCGTATTTAAATACCCATACTGGAGAGGGTAAACATTAATTGCCGGATCGCCTGTGTCAGGGCCGGGTGGTCTTCACTGAAACGAATGGCCTCCTGCTCCAGCTGATCGTTGTAGCCCTGAATGGGAATCTCTCCTTCTGCCTGGGCAACGGCAATGTTAATCTCTTCGGTTATCTGTTTTAAGGCTCCTGCTGTGCATTCATCGACGGGTGAGTTTTCAAGAATATCATGAAGGCTCTGGATATTGAGTTGCAGCTCTTCTGACATACTATGCTCCTTCCACTGTGCGGCCAGTCTTTATGATACTACTACAGTGTATGTGAAAGTGAGATGCTTTATCTGTGACCTGAGCCGTGGGACAATAGCCTCCCCGGGGCATGACAGGCAAACACTGTCTGGTACTCCGACAAAGCTTCTGGCTCAGTTGAATAATAAATATCCGTATGATGTTGGCGCGTATTGTGCGTTCCATTGTTCATCACCGGCGTTAATAAGGGATGCGCTATGAAGTACAGGCACCGCTGGATCAGTGGCGACCGTATTGACCTTCCTGTTGGGAAGGTGGTTTGTGTAGGACGGAATTATGCGGCACATGTTCAGGAACTGAATAATCCCCTGCCGGATGACCCGGTCCTGTTTATTAAACCCTGTACGGCCATGGTTAACCTTGAGCCGCCCGTGAAATTACCCCGTAATCGTGGGGCGGTCCATCACGAGGCAGAAGTGAGCCTGCTGATCAGGGAGCCTCTGACCGATGCCAGTGAGCATGAGGCTAACCAGGCGATCATGGCGATTGGTCTGGGACTGGATTTGACACTGCGAGATTTGCAGGAACGGCAAAAGTCAAAAGGGCTGCCCTGGGAAGTTGCCAAAGCCTTTGATAACAGCTGCCCATTATCCGGGTTTGTGGCTGTCGAGCATATTAAAGATCCTGCCAATCTCGGGTTTTCTCTGTCGGTTAATGGAGAGCCAAGGCAGAAAGGGACAACGGCACATATGTTGACCTCCATTCCCGGGCTGTTGAGCTATATCAGCAGGCATTTCACATTGCTTCCGGGAGATATCGTGCTGACCGGTACGCCGGAAGGTGTCGGGTCTCTGCAATCGGGGGATGAATTAGAATTGTCCCTGAATGGGATTTTTTCAACCCGGACGCGATGTCTCTGAAGAGGCGTGTGACGAGCCATTCATTAGCTAACTGCAAGTTTTGTTGCGGATGAGACTGAGAGGATCAGAGGCTCCTGATCCTCTTCAATATTGGACTAGAAGTTCCTGACCCGTTGGGTTCGTCCACCCCGATCAATGGCAACAAACACCATGGTTGTTTCTGTCAGTTTCTCCCAGCCATGGTGGTTTTCTATCCAGCCTTCGACAATCACCTTAATCGAGGTTTTGCCGATTTCTGTTACCCGGGTAAAGAACCCGATCAGGTCACCGGCCTGAACTGGCCTGAGAAAGCTCATACTGCCAATACTGACCGTGACTACCCTGGCACCGTTGGAGGCCTTGCGGGCACAGACCTCCCCAGCCTGATCCAGGTGCATGGCTACCCAGCCAGCAAATACATCACCACTGCTATTGACGGAACGATGATCCGCCAGAACTTTCAAGGTCATTTCCCCTTGAGGAGTAGGGACGCTGTCGAGATTTTCATGTCTGGCACTCATGGAAGGCTCCAAACTATTTTTATTGTTTTGCTCAGCTAATCTGATTTTGCGGGTATTCTATCTTTTTTACTATCTATTTCATATTAAAAGTCTTTTTGGCTGTCCGATGGAGAAAAGGGCTCATAGTTGCTGAGCAATTTTATGCTGGACTCTGATAGCCTACTGATTGAGTATCGATTTTCTTACAATTGATTGAAAATAGATTTACATGAGACTCTTATTTGAATGTCCGGCATCCAGTAAAATTTTTAGTGAAGGGGCCGGGAGGCTGCTATGAAAATTGAAGGAAATGATAATGGCTTGTTACCATATGATGATGGTCGTCCCAGCCGGGAGAGCCACAGCAAAAGTGTCAACGATAAACGTTTTTCAGGTATGTCCGTTTCAGAAAGTAATGAGGTAGTTAACTATCTTTCTGAGGCAGAAAGATTAAATGATAACCATGAGGGATATTTATCGGTTCGATCAAGTCAGTTGCGTGTTTCAATAGCTTCTAATGACTCCGGTTATATTTCGAATGCTGGAGCAAATGACGATGAAACGTTGTATGAAAATAAAGGACTGAATCTGAATAAGGCTGGCATTTCTGTCACGAAACGTATTGAGTCCTTTAAAGAAAGGGCTGGCCAGAAAAAAATAACAGAATTGAAAAATTCTCCCATCCACGAAAATGATTACGAAGTTTCAGTGGCCGAGCTGGTTGATAAATTTGAAAAATGTCATTTTTCTCCTGAAGTCGACCAGGAAAAATCTTGCTCAGAAGATAAAGTTAAGGTTCCAGCCAAATCTCCTTTTGATAGAAGCCGGTTCACACGTAAAGCGATACGAAAGAGAAAAAATCATAAGATCCTTTTACTCTCAACCAAATTCAGTCAGGCATTTTGCTCTGAACCGATAAGTCCAGAGAAAAAAATTCAACACCAGTTAACACAAATATTTTCCTTCAGAGCTGCCCTGAGTGATCGGGTAACAAGATTTCATGAAGTTGACCCCTATCAAAATGGTGTCCTGGACCCCGGCTTTGTCATGAGGGCTATCACGGATACACAGTCTTTTATCAGGCTGTCTGAACCGTACAATTTGATTAGAGACGTGAATATGGATCTGGAGCAGGTTCCGGATGTTATGAAACTGGTTCTGGGGGAAGATAGATTTTCAACCCTGAGAGGGGAGGCCTTGCGAGATGCCGTTTGGCCTGTTGTTGTAGAAAACTTCTGGAAATTTCTTGATGAGTGTGGCTCCCTGGAAAGCACGGTAAAATGTATGCCTGAGTTTCAGAAGCGTGAGCACTATTTTCCATTAGTATATACCAAGGCTGTCGCTAAATTTAATCTGGCATTCGGGATTACTGAAAAGAGGTTTCAAAAGTATTACCTGAAAAGCACGCTTACCGAAAACGAAAAGGGTGAAGTCCTTCAGCTTGTTAAAATGGCTGAACAGATACAGAGTAAGTTCTCAGAGTTTTATTATCATTATAAACAGCTTCCTGATAGCTCTGTTAAGGTCATTTTGAAAACAATGTTCAGTGATGTTCTGGTGGATGATAGTGATACTAAAAGCAGGAAAATAATAAGAATGCACCAGGGCATTTTAAAATTGCTAACAATAGCAGATCCTTCCTTTCAGCTTGACCCTGAGCAGTTATCACGTGTCAGAGTCAACTTTGGTCAATGGGATTTGGATTTTTCAGTGGAAAAGGCATTTTCAGAACTTCGCTCAGGCATTAAGGAAAAGGACCCATTGATATTCTATCGAGATTTGGCCAGTCAGATTGTTAATAATGTTAAGGACAAAGAAGGGTTTCCCGAATCCTGTGAACAGGCTGTATTGCCTTCGGATACCATAATAACGTCAGATTCCCAGCGGGAAAAACTGAGAAATTTCTATATACAGTTTTTGATTGACTTGTATGATCAGATAGATCCAATTCTGGGAACCCTGGCTAATGATGAACTTAAGACAATTCATCAAACAACCTTTGACTGTATCTGGCGTGGAATTGAGCATGACTTATTACCGTCTGTAACCTCAAAAGACAGCAGTCGTTTTCTCAGGCTTAAGTCAAAAAAGCAAAAGCTCAAAGAAGAGCGGCAAAAAATGCTGGAAGTGGCGAAAACAGAGTTTTCCGGAGTTGCTCATTTCATGGCAGTTAAAATTGCCTACATGCTGAAAAGCAAAATCCATCCAGATAAAGTCTTCTCAACGGTAAAAACAGGCAATTCCTGAACCATTGGACTATCTTTGAACAGTTATCGTACTTAGCGAGCCATTTAGAGGTGCATATCATGGCATCATCCTGGGTACTGGTTGCTGATAACAGCCAAGCCAAGGTCTATCGTTTTGACCGACACAAGAAAGAGCTTGATCTGGTTGATCATATTGATCATGAAGAAGGCAGATGGAAACGGCATGAGTTCGTGACGGCAGGCCCCGGCCATTCAGTCACTTCATCCGCTGGCGGTAGTGTCCGTAGTCTGGGTACGGATAACTCGCCCAAAGAGCATGAGTCTGTCAACTTTGCCCATATGCTGGCCAGGTCTATCAATCATGCCCATGATCAGCACCAGTTTGAGACCCTGCGTATTTGTGCTCCCCCAAAACTACTGGGTGAAATTCTGCCTGTGGTCGATAAACATGTGCCGTTGGGAGATCACATCAATAAAGATCTGGTGCACGAGAGTCCGGAGCAGTTACTTGAGCGCCTTACTGAGCTTCATTAAAATCGGTCATCAGCAGACACATTCAGAGTTTTTCCTTTCATCATTTGATCTGGATCATGTTTTTGTCGTTTATTGAGGCTATTTTGTCCATCGGAATTTGATCCTGATCATTTATCTCCCCGAGCCGCAAAAAACAGCCATTCGCACCCTGATTTTATTGATGTACGTCACTTTTTAATGATGGGTGCTCGCTGACGCATATCAAGCCGGTCTCGTGCTCGTTTGGGTAGCCTTGTTGCGCTAACTCATTCAAACCGAGGCACAGGCTCCTCATGCTTCTTAAAACCAAACTGTTTGGAAAGGTCTACAGCTTTTCCAGCATTAAAGAAGTACTCGCCAAGGCCAACGAAAAATGTTCTGGCGACGTACTGGCGGGCATAGCCGCCGAATCAATCACTGAAATGGTGGCGGCTAAGGATGTTCTGTCCCGTATGCTGCTGTCTGATCTCCGTAATAATCCGGTCGTACCTTACGAGGTGGACGAAGTCACCCGGATTATTCAGGACGATGTTAACGAGCGTATCTACAGCGAAATCAAGAACTGGAGCGTTGGTGAACTGCGCGAATGGCTGCTGTCCCATCAAGCCCAGAGTGCTGAGATCCGTCGTATCAGTCGTGGTCTGACGTCTGAAATGATCGCTGCGGTTGCCAATATCCATGACGAACTGCTGGCAGGACTGAGTGGCTCGAACGACATCAGTCAGGTAAATTCCGTGGGCGTTATTGAGTTCTTCAGTGTTGCGTCTGCAGTGATCGCTGCCGATGCTGCGGCCAAGGCAGCCGACGTTAAAATGATTGAAGTACGTCTGGCCATGGCCATTGGCGGTAAGTCATTTATCGTGATGACCGGTGAACTTTCTGCGGTTAATGCGGCAGTTGATGCTGGCGTGATGGCTGCCAGGGATGCCGGTATGCTGATTGGCAAGACCGTGATACC
Source organism: Thalassotalea sp. G20_0 (assembly GCF_017744175.1). Taxonomy (NCBI): domain Bacteria; kingdom Pseudomonadati; phylum Pseudomonadota; class Gammaproteobacteria; order Alteromonadales; family Colwelliaceae; genus Thalassotalea; species Thalassotalea sp. G20_0. Next base: position 19,749 of record NZ_JAGHQV010000027.1, read on the forward strand.
GTCACCCACCAAAGAGTTTTTCCAGAAGCTGCTTTAAACCGGAGTTTCACTTGAAACATTGAGGCCTCAAAAATGTCCCGCCAGTTTATTGATCAGATGCAGTATTCAGTAGACGTCAGTGACAAGCCAGTGAGAATTATCTCTCTGGTGCCATCCCTGACAGAGCTGTTGTTTGATCTTGGCCTGGAAGACCGGATTGTTGGAGTAACCCGCTACTGTGTTCATCCCGGGCGGGCACGCAAGGAAAAAACGATTGTCGGCGGTCCCAAGACATTGGATTTTGCGGCGATAGATGCCTTGCAGCCGGATTTGATCCTCGGTAACAAGGAAGAGAACTACCGGGAGGGCATTGAGCGGCTGCAACAGCAATACCCAACCTGGGTCTGTGATATCCACAACCTGGATGATGCCCTGGCCATGATCACTTCCGTTGGTCAGCTGACCAACAAAGAACACAATGCCGACGAAATCGTCAAAGACATCAGGCGCAAAATGGCACGACTGGCTTCTGGAAAGACACTGCGTGTGGCTTATTTTATCTGGAGGAAGCCCTATCGCGTTGCTGCCGGTAATACGTTTATCAATGAGATGCTGAAGCTTTGCGGGATGGAAAATGTCTTTGCTGATCTGGAGCGTTACCCGGAGATCACCATCGACCAGCTAAAAGCAGCCGGGCCAGATATGCTGCTCCTGTCTTCAGAGCCCTATCCATTTAAAGACCGGCATTGTCAGGAATTTGCCGAGTTGGGTGTGACTGCCAGTACCCGGCTGGTGGATGGTGAGATGTTCTGCTGGACCGGCAGCCATTTGCGCCTGGCTGCTGATTACTTCATGGCCCTGAACGAAGAACTTAGTACTAAATCTGGGGAGTAATGTTCTCTCCCCTGTCTCGCTTTTCCTGCCATGTATGAACGGTATCCATGATAAATTTGATCTGATCCTCTGCTTGAACAAAGGCGGGTCCCCGGTCTTTTCTGCCTTGTTGAATAGTCTTGAATACTGCTTGATCCAGTTCCTTCTTATTTTGATATTTTCCGGAGAGTATGTCCCGGTAGATTTCATTTAGCACAATAAGCGTTCCGGTTCTGCCAACGCCTGCCATGCAATGCACCATTGTGTTGCCTGAATATTCATCCCCGACCTGATGCTTACGCAGTGCTTCTATAAACTTGAGCAGAGAGTCTTGACCGTTTGTTTCATTGGGTACTCCGTGATCCGGCCAGCCAGTATAATGATATCTTCGCATAATGCGGGTTTCGCCACGAAGGGGATCAGTCACCTCATATTTTATTTTTGCATACCCAGCTTTTTGTTGTTTTGAATGGCATCTCACTTTTATCCCATTATCAAAGACGATTTCTTTGTCGATTTTGCCGCCGTCTTTGTCCTTGATTTTGCCATTGACCTTGTCGTCGTCTTGGATTTTTTCTCCGGTTGGGTAATACGGAGCAATAGGTCCTCCTTTTCTTGTCTCGAGCCTGTCTTTTTCTCTGGTCAGATCACAAATTACACTGCACCCCGAGTCAAGAGCTGCTCGCCAGATATCGCCTCCAGACTTTTTTGCTCTAGTTTGAGGCGCCTGAATGGCGACATAACTGGCATTGGTCAACTCGATATTGTTGGCGGGAATATGATTGCCATCAATTTCCAAGGCTGTTTTTTTCGGCAAAGGTACATGTCCTACTGTCTTATCGCTAAAGCCAAATCTACTCCACCGTCCATTAGTAATATGTTTACCTTTTATGGCCGCCAAACTCTCATCACGCATTTGAAAATGTGCGCCTATATAATTTTCCTTGTTAATTAATTCAGTAACTTTTTCTGATAAAGGTGAAGTTGTTTTATCCTGAGGCAAAGCTACATCATCGTAAAGGGATTCCGTACTGCCATAAACACTGTTGTATCCACTATCGAGACTGGTGGTTGACCCCCAGCCAGAATGCAATGTATTGGATGAGCTTCTGCGGTCTTCGGCGCTATCAAGACTGGATGTTGCATCCTCGCCCGGCGGCTGAGTACTATTGCTATCATCGACGTGATCCATAAGGAGGCGAACATCTTTCCGGTCGACGAAGATTACATCATCCGGTGATACGTTTTTATAGGCCTCAATGAGCCTTTTTGCTAATGCTGGTGAGATTGTTCGATCCTTTAAACCCAGGGTTTCTACCGCTAAATCAGAACCATCCACAGGTTTTTCCTTATTGGCTTCAGAGTTGACCCTTGGTCTTATGGCAGTAAATGCAATTTCCTTACCATTGAATTGAGCCACCAGTACATCTTTTTCAGAATCTTGATTAGATGCTAACTTATTGATTTGATGGATTTGTGATGGGGTAAGCGAACCTAATCCGTTGCTGCTCATAATAATCTTCCGTGATCTTTAATCATCTGAAAATTATAGCATCGTGCTGATAAGCCATTTTGACTGGAAAATAAACAGGGCCTTATGGAGACCCTGTTATTGATCATTAAATGTCACATCAAAGGGCATTTTTAAAAATCTGTTCAACTTCTGCCTGAGTTCCCTGCCTGGGGTTCGATCATGGCAGAGATCATGTCGCTGTTCACGGCAGCGGTGTAACCCAGGGTGAAAGAGGCACTGACAAGGAAGGCAACGTTAATGATTTTGCCGCGGTTGTCCATATCTCTCATGATGTTGAACATGGCGATACTGTTTGCCAGGGTCGCTAACAGACCAGCGGCAGCGGTTTCGCCCATGCCCATGGAACGACCAACGGCCATCAGCGGTTTGTTGAAGCGGGTGGTGATAAAGTGCACCAGAGGGAAGGCACCCGCCAGAACCATGGCAATGTGACCAACGGTGGCAACACCATCAGAGAATGGTGCCATACCCGGAATAATGACAAAACCGGTCAGTGCTTCAATCACTGCGGCAGCCAGGGCGGCAGTGATCAGAATAACCACACCCTTACCGAAGACTTCAAAACTGCGATTGTTTTTGATTCTGAAATAGCTCCCGGAAGCTGGAGAAAGCAGGTTATTTCCAGGCGGCGTATCAGTGTGCGAAGGCTATCAGTGGCGGGACGGCATACTTATGACCTGACGCAAGTCAGTCTCACTCAATTCATTGGCGTTAATCAATAAAATTGAGCGGTATAAAAATCACGGCTGATATCAACAGAAGGCGTCTGTGTTACTTCTCCGGGCAATGAAAGTGCCACATTTTCAATGTGCAATGCCTGACAGTAGTCGTCATTTTTCCAATGGCCTTATGACCCTGAACTGAAAAAAATCCATCAGGGCAGGAACTTTTGTCGAATTAACTGATCTATAACTCAAATACTGGATGGTCAGACAAGTAATAGAGGACGGCTAAACCACCATAAACCACCATAGAGTACTACTAATCCATTGCCGTATACATTCAATCCTTGTGTCGATATGACCGGAGTTACCATGCAACCAATAGCGTCAGGCAGTGCAGCCACAAGCAGAATAGAAACCGATGAACGGCAGTTATCTGATGATCTGAAGCCACAGCATAAATCGGTGGCGGCATACAACAAACAAATCTCAGAAATCCCGGAACTGGAGCTGGTCGAATCACTGGGGCAGCTGAAACTGGATCCACCACCCGACGCAACGCTAACCACCGCCATTGATGAGCGCAGCATCGGGCTGAATATTTCCACGATGACGCAGCCATCAGACGCTGGTTTGGACGGTGCATTGCAACAGCATGACCAACGGAATACACCTTACAATAATAGTAGTACCGAACCTGAATCCGCAGATAAGGCCACGGTGCCAGCAGGTACTGTTCTGGCAAATAGTGTAAATACACTTGCCTCACTCAACAGGCCATCAACGGACGTCTCAGGCACCGAATCACCACCGGACGATTCAGACACCGAATCATCAACGAACGTCTCAGGCACCGAATCACCACCGGACGATTCAGACACCGAATCATCAACGAACGTCTCAGGCACCGAATCACCACCGGAAGATCCAGACGCCGAATCACCACCGGACGATTCAGACACTGAATCATCAACGGACGATTCAGACACCGAATCCGCCTCCCAAAAAGCATCGACAGCAGGGGGTTCCGGCGCTACTGCAAATAGCGATACGCCAGTTCCTGTTAATAAGTCACAGGGTGCGGCCCTCATTAACAGTCAAGCGGGCGAAATGGAAGCAAAGAAGGCTGACATTTTCCAGTGCCAGACCAATTATCTGGAACTCGAACAAGTGATCAGCATCGGTCGTTATGTCTCTACAGCCAAGTTTAGCCCTTCGAGTAAGCATCTGGTTATCGATGGTAAAGACAGTGAGGACGATCGTATTCTGTGCATCTGGCGACAAACTGTGGATGGCAACTGGTCGCAGAACGGGAGGTTCAGGGAGCATAACTTTCATTACGAATTCAACCGGTCGGAAAATACATTACTGACGACCAGCTCCGATGGCAAAGTCACGGTGAGTAAGCTGAACAGCAATGGCTTTTGGGAGGAGGCGGTGGTACTTGAGCACAGCCCCAGCGTTAGAGGCAGAGACATTGTGAATGTGATCGCAGGCTTTAGCCCTCGGCAGGACAAGATTATGACTTACGATTATTGGGCCGACAAAATCAAGGTACTGCCGGCGGATAGCAACGGTCAGTGGACTCCGCTAACCCAGACTCAAGAGATCAGTCACCGTCGGCAATTGGGGCCACAGCAGCGGTCTTTCAAAGTCACGGACCATAATTTACTGACTTACCGGGGGGCAACAGCGACCATCTGGGTATTTAATGACGACAGCAACTGCATGGAGGTGCAAAAGGTCATTAAGTGCAGTCAGTGGATTTGGAGTGCCCAAATGAGTGATGATGAGCAGTATGCTGTGATCTTCGGTGTGGACCAGGCCATCTTTCTGGGTTGTGATGGCGATGGCGAATGGTCGCAAATCGGGGAGGTTTGTCATCCTGAAAGTTATTCAAAGGCCATTAACAAACCTATCAAAGGCTATATTCACAAAGCATCCTTCAATGCCTCCAGACAATATGCACTGAGTATTGATTCAAATCATATAGCGATTATCTCTGGTTATGACGAAAACGGTTCCTGGGAAGTAAAAACTGAAATTCAGGATTGTTCAGATGTCCGATTCAGTGCCTCCGGGCGCAAATTACTGGCCCAACTCTACAAACCTCTGTCTTGCAACAAGACTGATGACCCGCTGGATCAAGGTCAGACCCCTGATGAGCACAGCGACAACTGTTGCGAGAGCTTCATAAGACGGACCTATAAAAGCTTTAAACTCTGGGACTGCAGCAGTAATGGTGGTCGGCTGGATAAAGTTCAAACCTGTGAGCACAGCGGCAGTAAAACAGTCATCTTCAGCCCGTCAGAGAATTTTCTTCTGAGCTACGGTGTTGAATCGAATTTTGCCTGTATTTGGGGGTATGACGGGGAAGGTAATCTGGTTGAGAAAGCAAAGGCATTGCACCGGGGGGGGATCCACTATGCGGCCTTCAACGCTCAGGGGGACAGTGTGCTGACCAGGGGTAATGACCAGGTGGTAAAAATTCAGGGCCTGGACAGCCAGGGCAAATGGCAGGAGCAGTTGGTGGTTAAACATCAAAGAGATATTCTCGATGGCTTTTTTTCCGATTCAGGGCACCTTGCCTATACCGTTAGCCTGGACGGAACCGCGTGTATCCTGGGACGCGACAACAATGGCCAGTGGATGAAACAGGCGATGACAAACCTGGTTGATGGCTACTCCATTGAAGGTGCCCGGTTTAATGGATTGGATGACCATTTTCTGATCTATGGCAAAAAAATAAACAAAAAAGACAAACACCAGCCAGGGCTTGTGCAACTATGGGGCCTGGATGGTGATGGCGAATGGGCAAAAAAAGATCAGATAAAACTGGATTACCCCGTGAAAAAGGCCAAATTCAGCCCTGATAGCGATCATTTACTGATCACGTGTAACGATGATCGACGGGGATATTTTCATTCAAAAAATGGTACGGTGTTACTCTGGAAAATTCCTGGCAACCTGGTGGTGGAAGCATCTGACACTTGAGGTGTTACTGAAGTTGACGTTTCGTTGCGAGCACGCAACGAAACGTCAACAGGCCCTGAGAATGAGGGCTGAATATTTTCCTTTTTTGCAAAGAGATAACGGCAAATAAATTTTTATCTTGTTGTTATTCAAATCGTCCATGCTGATCTCTGTTTTGACATCCTCCCACAGCTAAAGCAGTGGGATTCCTTCTGCAAGACGGCGATGCCCCGCCGCAGTGAATCCCTTACCTATTTAACGGGATTCACCTTATTCGACAATCTGTTCTACCTTTCGGATTGTCTGGAGGACACGAACAGAAAGCGGAAGGTTTTTACTTTTCCTGCCGGAATGCGTTATCGCTGAAAAAGTCCGACGTGTGAAAAATAGTACAAAGGGCTTGCTTTGCAAGCCGAGCGATCCTTCCCAGCACTAGAAGTACTGGGCTTGACGCTCTTTCCGGTCATTTTTTCAGTGGCTTAATAACTCTGAACCAAAAAAATACCTCAGTGAGAGGAACTTTTGCCAAATTGACTGATCTATTGATCAGTTACTGAATGGTCCGACCAGCAATGGTGGACGAATTACTCAATCACAGGATGCTACCGGTTCATGGCGGTGTAAATTCTATCCCTGTGCCAATATGACCGGAGTTATCATGGGACCCATAGCGGAAAAATGTCTGAAAACCTGCCAAGCCTTGAAAAGTCCGCAAGCACAAACAAAGGTGATTTCATTTGGTCGTGTACTGAGCAGGGCAGCCACAAGCAAAATCGAAACCGGTGAAAGGCAGTTATTTAATAACCTGAAACCCCTTTTTGAATCAGTGGCTGCCTATAACAAATATGCTTCAAAAGTCTCTGAACCGGAGCAGCTCAAATCCCTGGAACGGTTGAAACGGAATGCACCACCCGAGTTGTCGATCATCACTGCTATCGGTCAGCGTAAGCTGGAAATTATCGGGCTTAAGATTTCCATGATGCCATCGTCAGACGCTGGAGTGGGAGACGCATCACAACAGCATGTACAGCTCAATAGCACCGCAGCTGTTAATGATGCGCAGTTACAGGATATTGCGCTGAATAACAGGCAAGCGGACAATATTGATTCAGCGAAGGTTGATATTTTCGAATGTCAGGAAAATTATCTGGAACCTCAACTGGTGGCTTGCTTCGATCACCATATTATCAATGTCAGCTTTAGCCAAATGGGTAAGAACCTGCTTATCCATGGTTGTAATGGCGCGGGCGATTTTATTCTGAAGATCTGGCGACAAGACGCGGATGGCAACTGGTTGCAGCAAGGGGAAATAGGAAACTCTGATTCGGTCTATCGTTGCGAACTCAACAGATCTGAAAATACGCTCCTGAGTTGCAGCTACGATGGCAATGTCAAGGTATGTACGCTGAACAGCGATGGCCGTTGGGAGGAGGCGGTGGTGCTTGCGCTTACCCCCTATGATGAAGACTATCCACGGATGGAGGCAGGCTTCAGCCCCGGGCAGAACAAAATTATGTCCTACGACCCACAGAACGGCAAAATCAACGTATTGCGCCAGGATAGCAACGGCCGGTGGATCCCGCTAACCCAGCCTAAAGAGATCCTTCACTATAAGGAAACCGGGCCACAGCAACCACCTCTTAAGGCCACAAACGATTATTTCCTGACTTACCAGGGCTCAAAAGTGACCATCTGGGCCTGTAATGATGAAAGCAACTGCCTGGAGGAGAAAAAGGTCTTTGAGTGCGTTGGGAACATTGCCAGTGCCCAGCTGAGTGATGATGAGCAACACGCTGTGATCTTCACCTGGGGTAACCAGACCATCTTTCTGGGTTGTGATGTCGATGGGAACTGGTCACAGATCGGGGAAATCTGTCATCCTGCGACGATCATAACCGACGACAACCAACATATTACCAACCTGGTTTGCAGAGCCTTGTTCAATGCCACCGGGCACTATGCGCTGACCAAAGATATAGAAAACACAGTTATAGTTTCTGGCTACAATGCTTATGGTGTCTGGGAAGGAAAAGCAGAAATTCGTTGTTGTTCAGATGCTAGGTTCAGCCCATCCGGGGGTAAAATACTGGCCCGTTTTGAAAGCGGTGGCTCTTTTAAACTCCTGGACTGCAAAAGTCCTGATGATCGCCTGGATCAAGGTCAGACCTTTGTCCATCACGCCAGTTATGAAGCCCTCTTCAGCCCCTCAGAGAATCTCCTTCTGAGCTATGGCTATAAATCGAATTTCGCCTGCATTTGGGGGGATGACGAGGAAGGTAATCTGGTTGAGAATGCAAGGTTATATCACCTGGCGGGGATTGACTATGCTGCCTTCAACGCTCAGGAGGACAGTGTGCTGACCCGCGGTAGTGATTGGACCGTGAAAATTCATGGCCTCAACAGTCAGGGCAAATGGCAGGAAGAGTTGGAGTTTAAACATCTGCTGGATATTCGTGAAGCCCGGTTTTCTTCTTCAGGGCGCTTTGCCTATACCTTTAGCCGGGACACCACCGCTTCCATTCTGGGACGCGATGACAATGGCAAGTGGACGACACTGGCCGTAACAAAACCTGGTGCCTATGCCATCCATGGAGCCCATTTTAATGAACTGGAAAACCATTTTGTGACCTATGGCAACAAAAAAAACCGGAAAGACACAGACCAGTCAGGCCTTGTGCAACTCTGGGGCATCGGTGATGATGGCACATGGGTAGTAAAAGATAAGATAAAAACGGCTTATCCCGTTCAAAAGGCCAAATTTAGCCCCGATAGTGAACATCTGGTAATTCACTGCAACGATGATCTAGAAGGGCCTCTCCTTTCAAAAGCTGGTATTGCGTTTCTCTGGAAAATTCCTGCCAGCCCTGTGCATGAAATGGCTAACACTTGAGGTGTTGCAAAATGGTTAGGGATAGGGCCTGAATAATTTCCTTTGTTTTGCCCCGGAGCGACAGGAGAAATGCTTTTTGCTTTTCTCCGTGCCTCTCCTGGTGGTTTAAAGCATAACCTGAGTTAATTACACCTCTGGATTTACTTACTGCTGATTAACCGTTACAGCCTGATCCAGGCATCCTGCCAGTACTGGCTGCTGGCTGGCGCATAGGCTGGATTTGAACACCAGGCGGTGTAAGGCCATGGCTTACACTCGTACAGGGCATGATCACTGCCAACAACAATATCGCCCGCTGCATAGCTGGCGTTGGCATCATACAGTGGATACTCACCCGGAGGTGGTGTTACGCCGCCGTCTACTTTAACCGTAAAGCCTGCCTCGTAGCTTGCCGTTTCACCATCTGCAGTGGTTCCGTTTACGTTCAGGGTATAACGGCCCGCTTCCGCATTACTGATGATCATGGTCAGATTACTGTTTTCGGTTACGGAAAGGCTGGTATTACTGACCACACTTCCGTTTGAGTCCGTGATAACTGCATTCAGGTTCATAGCTTCATTCACGGTAATCTGCAGCGACAGGCTTACCTGACCATCGACCGCTGTATATTCAGTAGTGACACCGGAAACCGTGATTTCAGCGTCAGCATCAGGCTGACTGCCACCACAAGAACTGTCAGAGACTTTTTGCCATACGCCCCACTCTCCGGTGGTACCGGGCTCTTCACCCTGGGTCCACCAGCCTGACTGCCACAGAGCCCCGTTATGAGAGACCTCATCCCCTTTCAAATAGATGGTGCCAGCATCCCAGGGATTGGCGCAGCTGGTGCCGTCCGATACGGTGACTTTCCGCTCAGCGGAAACTGTCTGGCCCGCACTGTCGGTTACGGAATAGTTCAAGGTATAAACGTCAACGACAGATGTATTGACAGAACCAGATATCCGGATTGTGGTTGTCAGATCACCGTCTTCTGCATCCATAGCCGTAACCCCTGCCATTTCATCAAACGGAGTATTTAGCGGGATGATCGTATTATCAACACCGGAGAAAACCGGCTTCAGGCTGAACACTTCCACAGAACGGACGGCAGACGTTGTATGACCATCACTGTCCGTTACACTATAAGTGAGGGCATAGGTGCCAATCTCACGGGTATCTACGTAACCATCGATGTGAATTTTGCCAGTCAGGTCGCCATCTTCATTATCAATGGCATTGACGCCGACCATGGCATCAAAGTCAGAGCCATGGAGAACACGGACATTCTGAACGCCTTTCAAGACCGGCTTGCCGTCAACCGGTGGAGGCGTTGGAGAGTTGCTGTGGATAAACGGGCCATAGTCTTTAACAAACTGCTCGTTGTAGGCGTTACCGGAGGCATCGGTGCCCATATCCCAGTTTATTGACCAGGTCATCACACCGCGCAGGCCTTGACCCTGTGACTCAAGGCGTTTGAAAGCGTTGTATAGGTCCTGAGGGTCTTTGACAAAACCGGTAGCTGCCGCATCATTACTGGATGGGATACCGAAAACCAACCTGGAATGTGGAATCTGATGAAAACCACGGGTGCCGTTTACCAGTGAGTCCGCCATGTAATAAATAAACTCTTCTTTCAAGGCATCGTTGTTCTGGGCAATCCAGCCAATCCCATCAATCCATATACCATCGCCACCCTGATTATAAAACTGCGGGTTGATCCAGTCGTAGTAACCTTCCAGGTTATCGATGTAGGGAACGTACTTACCACTGTCAACAAGGTAAGGAAACTCCGGAGCCATGGTAATCAGGAAGTTTTTACCCTGCGCCTTGTAATGATCTTTTACAATTCGAAGCGCTGCTGGAATTACCGTCTGGTTATCTGCTGCGGTAACGGCGGCCTGTTCCAGATCGATATCCAGACCATCAAAGCCGTAGTAGTCGGTCAGTCGGATAATCTCATCCGCAAAAGGCTGCTCATCACCGGCCCGCAGTTCAATGTGCGCATCAGCACCACCGAGGGCGATCAACACAGAACGGCCCTGATTATTCAGTTCAGCAATCTGATCAATAAACTGCTGCTCAGTAAGACCAATGGCCGGGTCCAGATGGAACGTCGGAATACGACCTGCAGCTGTGTCGTACACTTTCATAAACGAGACGTTGACCACATTGTACATTGGGTCAACCTGGTCCAGTTTCACACAGGGAGCGTTCCCGCCCTGATAGCCGGAGCCATTGCACCAGTTGTGCCAGTAGCCCACCACAACGCCACTGTCCGGATTAACCATGGCCGAACCGTTAGCCTGTGCAGTCACAACTATTCCCGCCAGTACCGCAGAAGTAGCCAGTTGTAATAATTTACGCTTAAACAAATTTCTGTTCCTTACACATTTTATTTGCCAGCAGTTTTTATAGGCTTTTGATTCATAAGACAAGAGCAACATAAGGATCCGATCACAAATTATTGAAAAAGGTCAGGGTAGACTTCGATGAAAAAGCAATGGCACCAGCATAAGCCAGTGCCAACTACTTACAGATTAAATTGTTATCAAGCACATATTGCCCCTTGGCCTGAATCGATGAAGGATCATCGTAGGTGATCAGCTCATCGGTTGACTCCTTCCACAGGTAAGGTGCCTCGGCCTGCTGATCATAGCCATAGACAAAGCCTTGGGCTTCACCATGATTCTCATAAATATCACGATAATCCAGCACGCCCTTTTCCCAGGTGCCGTTGATACCACCGGTAGCAGTACCACTGAACGGATTACCAGCCTCCTTCAGGTTACTGACGCCTCTTAGGGTAGACATTAAGCGCCTACTCCTCTCTTCGGCAAGTTAAAGATGGAACCACGAAGGACACGAAGAGCACGAAGGAAAAGAATGGCTCTTCTTTGTGCTCTTCGTGTCCTTCGTGGTTCCATCCGAAACCCCAATGAAAATGGAGGGATAAGCTTAATGTCCAACCTAAGACTGACGCCTGCCCAGCCACGGCCGTAAAGCGCAACACCCAGAACAATTTTGTCGTGATCAATACCTGACCGTACTCCTGAATACCGTTGTGGCTGAAGTAGCGGTTTTCACCCATATCGTTCATGGATGACTCAAATCTCATACTTCAGCTGCAAGATGGAACCGGTTTCTGTAACCTGTTCCATAATTTAAATGAATTTGTGACTTGAGTTATAAGCTAAACGACAATGATATAAACACGATCAGCAATACTGAATCGTGCAGATAATGGACAAGGTGAGAGCGTTGATGGCAGGGATATACACAATTCCCCAACAGGTGCTAATTGAGAGGATTACTCTGATCCACAAAGATCAATTGCTCAGTAGCAAACCCAAGTGCTTTGGCTTTGTTGATAAAGTCCGATTTAACCTGATCACTGACGGTAGGCGTTCTGGCCAGCAGCCAGAGATAATCTTTGCCATTTCCTGAGATAAAGGCGTATTCATAGCCTTTCTGATCAAGCTCGAAAATAATGTAGGAGCCGTAGAAGGGGCCAAAAAAAGAGACTTTCAGATATCCCTCGTCAGGTTCTCTGACAAATTTTGCCTTGCCTTCGGCCTGCTTACGTTCACCTGCCTCAGCAGAGTAACCTGAGTTGATGACCCGAATACTGCCATCAGGGTTGCTTGAGTATTCTGCGGTGATATGGGAAAGGCCTCGCTCAAATCGATGATCCAGCCTGGCTATCTCATACCATTTTCCAACATAGCGGTTAACCTCAAATGGCTTTACCGGTGTAACGCCTTCGGGTATTCCTGTACAGCCCGTCAGCAGTGCTATCAGTGACAGAATTTTAATGGCTTTCAATGCGTTTTACCCTTATTTCAATACATCCAGCATATTATAAAGTTCTTCACTTTACCTGAGAGGACATAATACCAAAACAGATTTGATGTCTTTAATAGTACGACAATAAATCTTATAAATTACATGGAGTTATCGGAAGTTGAGCACGGTTTTCCGTGGTTTGGGAAAATTAACGTACAAATAGGTATTAGTGCTAAAAGGTTTGGAGGGTATCGCTCTTGCAGGGAATAACGCTGTTTCTGTTTACCAACGATTTGAGGCTGAGTGATAACCGGGCCTTGCTGCAGGCTGCTGCCAGTTGTAAACACCTGGTGTGTGTCTATTGTGTTGACCCTGCCTGGTTTAAGCCAGGCCGTTACCAGTCAAGGGTGATGGGCGAGCATCGCTGGCGTTTCCTGCGGGAGGGTATTCAACAGCTTGAATCACAGCTTGAACAGCGACGGCAAAAACTGCTGGTGCGTTTGCAAAGTCCGTATCAAGCGATCGAGCAAATGCTGAAAGCCCATAAAATTGATGCGGTCTATCGCAGCCGTAATATGGGTTATCAGGAGAGTGCCTATTGGCAGAGTCTCAAGCAGAACTTCCCGGCAGTCACCTTCAATGAAGTTGAAACATTTACGCTCTTCCACCAGAACGATCTGCCATTTGCCCCGGACGAGCTGCCGGAAACATTTACTCAGTTCCGAAAGCTTGTCGAACATCTACCCATTACCGAAGCCGCTACCGCACCGGATATCATGCCAGGGCCCATGCCCGGTCTGAATTACCATTCTGACAGGTTACCGGCAAAGGCCAAAGCCAACAGCCCGTTTACCGGTGGTGAAACGGCAGGGGCAGAGCATCTGAAGCACTATTTCTCAGCGCTGCTGCCAACCACCTATAAAGAGACGCGAAACGCCTTGCAGGGTTGGGAGACCTCAACCAAATTTTCACCCTGGCTGGCCCACGGCTGTCTCTCCGCCCGGCAGATTTTCCAGGCACTCAGGCATTATGAGTCATTGATTATGGCCAATGAATCCACCTACTGGATTCAATTTGAATTGCTGTGGCGTGAATATTTTCAATGGTATGCCCTGAAGCATGGTGTTCGGCTGTTTTCATCCAGAGGCATCCGGGATAAGTGTCGTTTATCCTGCTTTTACCCGGAACGGTTTCAGAAATGGTGCGCTGGCAATACACCCTGGCCCATTGTGAACGCCTGTATGAAAGAGCTGCAGGCCACCGGTTACCTGTCCAACCGTGGGCGGCAGATAGTGGCCAGCTGCTTTATTCATGAACTGGGGATGGACTGGCGCTACGGGGCCGCCTGGTTTGAGCAGCAGCTGGTGGATTATGACGTTGGCAGCAACTGGGGCAACTGGCAGTATCTGGCGGGTGTGGGTGCTGACCCGAGAGGGAGTCGCCATTTTAATCTGGATAAACAGGCTCAGCAGTTCGATCCTGATGGCCGCTATATCAACCGTTGGGGAGGGCATAAAACCTACCCTCTCGACAGTGTCGATGCGGCTGACTGGCCTATCATGCCTTAATCATTCAGCGGCCAATAGCTGATGCCGCCAGCGGGCCTTATGATCTTTCGCCAGGTGGGCAGATACCTGTGGCATGATTCGGATGAAGTCATCCGCCAGGGTCCAGGGGGGATTCACAACCACCATGCCTGAAGCGGTCATACCGGGCTCGCCAGGGTCGGCAACGCCCATTTCAAACAGGTGGGTATTGCGCATCCTGCTTTTGGCAAAGCCCTTTTCCATCTGTCGAATCTGCTGCTTGTCCACCAAGGGATACCACAGCAACAGCATGGCTTGAGGCATTTTCATGTAAGCGGCTTCCATCACCTTAACCACTGTCTGATAGTCCGACTTGATCTCATAAGAGGGGTCAATCAATACCAATGCACGACGACTGGCTGTGGGCAGAAGGGCTGGCAGGCCCTTAAAACCGTCTTCCTGACGAACATGACAAAGACGACGATGTTCACAATTCTGACGTAATTCAGCAATGGTTTTTGGATGCATTTCATACAGCCAGGCTTTGTCACCGGGCCGCAACAATCGCTTTACCAGCAATGGTGAGCCAGGGTAACGTTTGGCACGGATATCGTCGGCAATCTGGCCGTGGTAGTCATTGAGACCTCGCAGCTTTTGCCAGTCCAGCTTCAGGACACCCTCATCGCTTTCTGCTGTCTTGCGGGCCATGGCTGAATCCAGTCGGTAGAGACCGGCACCGGCATGGGTGTCGATATAATCAAAAGGCGTGTCTTTTTTCTGCATGTGACGCACGCAGGCCAGCAACAGCCAGTGTTTGAGTACATCGGCATGATTACCCGCGTGGTAGTGGTGTTGATAGCTCAGCATGGGATCTGAAAGCCCTGAGTCAGGTGGAAGTCGTGCCTTTTGAAAGGGGGGAATCTAACAGGTTTCTGGGATAACCGGCATACGGCGATATATCCATTGGGATAGCAGTTTTCGCTATGTAAGTGGTTGAAATAGAAGCGGTTAAATGAAGAGGTTAGTTTTAGTTAGCGAATCTGACCAGCTTGTTAATGAAAAATTCAAACGAGGGAGATCATGGCTATGCATTATGAGCTACCCATTGATCATCAGAGAGTGTCAGCAGGGCAGGTGTTGCAATCCATCAAAACACTGAGACGACTATTTCAGAACTCACGCCTGCATTTCTTCTTACTGGCACATTGCTATATCACGGGGCAGTCTGTGGATGGTAGAGAAATCCATAAGGATCAGGTTCAGGAGTACCTTCAGCGTTTTCCAGCAGGTAGCAGGCTGCGCCTTGCTGGAGTTCTGGTTTGAACAGTGTGGCTCCGAAGACAATATAATAGATGAGTTGCTGTTTAAATGGGAAAATCCTGTTATTCCGGAAAGGGGCAGTGATCATTGGTACTACGGATAGAGTGCCCCTGCCAGTGAACATGATGTTTCTGTGGCATAACGTACAGAATGCCGTGACTTTTTCTGAATACCCGGTTTTGAGTTGCCTTGAATACTCTACATGCACAGTAGCGATGAGGTTGTTCTGAGCCGAACCCGTCAATTTAACGTAAAGTAGGCATGAAGCACTTTCAAAGCGTAAGAATTGCTGACAACAAGGTTGATCGAACCGCACAAAAGCAATGCCCCGTCTGCCATCGTCCTTTTTCCTGGCGAAAAAAGTGGGAACGCTGCTGGGAGGAGGTCCGCTACTGTTCAAGGCGCTGCCGATCTCAACGAAACCGGGTGATGGATGAAAAACAATAAACACTATTCTACCCTCAGGCTGATTCTTGGAGACCAGCTCAACGCCCACCATAGCTGGTTCACCAGGCAGGACGATGACTGTCTTTATGTGATTGCCGAACTGCTTCAGGAAACCGGTTATGTTAAGCACCATGTACAAAAAATCTGTGGTTTTTTTCTCGCCATGGAACAATTTGCCATGGCATTGCAGGAAGCGGGGCATCAGGTTCTGCGTTTGACGCTGGATGAAACCAAAGACTTTGCCGACCTGCCATCATTGATTCTTCACTTGTGCCAGCAATATGCAGTGACCCGTTTTGAATACCAGCGGCCCGATGAATATCGTTTGCTGACACAGTTAAGAGATTTTGAACCCGATAAAACCCTTTTTAAAAAAGAGTGGGATACCGAACATTTTCTGGTTCCGTTTGAGGCGCTTGGCAAACGGTTCAAGCCCGGTAAGCCCGGCAGGATGGAAACGTTCTACCGAAAGATGCGCCAGCAGCATGACGTCCTGATGTGTGATGGCCAGCCGGAGGGCGGACAATGGAATTACGATGCGGATAATCGCTGTAAGCTCAAAGCTGCTGATCTTGACGCGATTCCAGAACCGTTAGTGTTTGCCAGTTCAACCGCGTCAGTACTGGAGCGGCTGAAACGCCATAAGGTACAGAGCTTTGGTGATATTGGCACTCATCTGCTCTGGCCGATTACACGTCAGCAGTCATTAACATTACTCAATTATTTCTGCACCCATTGCCTGCCATATTTTGGTCAGTTCCAGGATGCCATGACCGCGAACAGTGACCATCAGTGGAGTCTTTACCATTCCCGGCTCTCCTTTGCCCTGAATACCAAAATGCTCCACCCGAAACAGGTGATCGATAAGGCGATCAGCACCTGGCGTGACAACCCTGAAGCGATTTCACTGGCGCAAATAGAAGGCTTTGTCCGTCAGATCCTGGGGTGGCGTGAATATATTCGGGGTGTTTACTGGAGCAATATGCCGGACTACGAGTCCATGAACTACCTGAAAGCGACAAGCGATCTGCCTGATTGGTTCTGGACCGGTCAGACACAGATGAACTGTATGCGCCATGCCATTACTCAGTCATTGCAGTATGCCTATGCGCATCATATTCAGCGGTTGATGATTACCGGCAACTTCTGCCTGCTGGCGGGTATTGATCCTGATCAGGTCGACCGGTGGTATCTGGGCATTTATATCGATGCGATTCAGTGGGTAGAGCTGCCCAATACCCGGGGCATGTCACAGTATGCCGACGGAGGCATGGTGGCATCGAAACCCTATGCAGGCAGTGGCAATTATGTGCAGAAAATGAGTGACTATTGCCCGGACTGTGTTTATCAGGTGAAGGAAAAAGAGACAGAAAGTGCCTGTCCTTTAAACAGCCTTTACTGGCATTTTATGGAGAAACACCGAGAGATGTTGCAGAACAATCCACGGACCGCCCTTGTTTATAAAGGGTGGGACAAAAAGGGTTCAGCGAGCAGGAATGCCATCCTGAAGCGGGCTCAGTGGTGTATTAATCATTTGAACGCGCTGTAAACATTTGATAACCCGATAAAGTCATCGCTAAGGGAGACTCATCGGCAGGGCATTGTTGAGCAATGGAGTGAAGGACCCAAAAGTGTAGGAACGAGATCATGGTTACTAAAGATCATGGCTTGAGATGGTTCACAATAATAGCGAGTGTCTCTTCAACTTTGTCAAAACGGTTATCAATCTTATCGAGTCGATTTTCAATCCTGTTGAAGCGTTCACGGTTCTCCTGTTGGTGGGCATCCACCTTTTTGTTGAGTGTTTCAATCGCTATTTCATGCCGCACACTGTGCAGGAACAGTTTTTTAATATCATTCTGTGAGTTTTTAACGCTGATCTCTATTTGATGAATGGCATTCCAGAGCGCATCACTGTCTTTATCATGGTTCATAAGGACCACTTCTGATTATTTTTGATGCGTTGAGAATAGCAGATGATTGCCTCGTTCCCGGGGTTTTTTGAGGGAACGAGGGTATTCGTGATGTTCTTTACTAATCCATCAGGCAGGTTTTGGCACCCAGGCCTTGCACCATCCTTCCGGCTCTACGGAGTTTGCCGGAAAAAGCCTGCAACCCTGGTTATCCGGGGTATAGAGAGCGCAATTCTCACACTTTCGTCCTTCCTGGTAGCCATCTATGGATTTAGCGTCTGCCTGTGTCTTCTTATAGGAGAGACCTATTGCGGTAGGGTTGGACTCATCCAGTGGGGGGAGCGTATCAGCCTGGGCCTGGCGGCTGGGAATATTTAGAAGGGGAATAAGCGCGGATGCTGCGGCCAGTTGTAAAAACCGACGCCGGGTGGGGCCACGCTTTTCAGAATCGAATGATTTTTCAGACATGGGAGTACCTCATCGTACTTTTATGTTTTTTTAACCTGATAGTATCAAGGTTTAAAACTTTTCTATTTCTACGAGTAGGTATATCTCACGGATCATGGGGGAAATCAATCAGAAACGAAGTCGTGCAGGTTTTGTCGGGTAATCAGGAGGCTCACTGGCTCACCTCCATATTGCCAACAGTCGCTGCGTCAACCGGGCCTTCGCAAGGGTGTATGGCTTTTCGGGCAGCACCACCTCTGGCGACCAGGACGAGGTCACCTATGCCGGCATCAACGGTATCAACGGCCACCAGTGACCGGCCGGTTTCCTGCTCGCAGGGATTGATCAGCTCAACAATCATTAATTTGAAGCCACTGAGACCATCCTGTTTGCGGGTGGCCCAGATGTTGCCAGTTACCTTGCCAATCAGCACTTGCCATACTCCCGGAAATGGTTGGGGCTCGAAATTTCAATGGGGAACATTAATACAGTGGTTGGAAAGTCCAATTGACGAAAGTCAGTTTTCCGGGGATCAGAAAATTAACCTGGATCAATATTTGGGCAGTTTTTGAGGGTGCGTGTGGGGGGCATACCTTATCTGTGATGAATGGTCGTTCTTAGGGTGGACATTAAGTTAAACCTGGATTTTCAATGGGTGTCGGATGGAACCACGAAGGACACGAAGAGCACAAAGGAAAAGAAAATCTCTTCATTGTGTCCTTCGTGGTTCCATCTTTAACTTCCCAAAGGGGGGAGTAAGCGCTTTGCTGATTATCTTACTTCTTACCTCCAGTTGGGAACACGGCAGCAAGAAGTAAAAAAGGTTAATTAGCTCTTTCCGGGATGATTAATCTGGGCCATGCCAATAACCCTTGGGTCGTTGGAATTTTTATGGTTAATTATTGCCAGGTAGAATGGATGGTCAAATTTAAAGCGAAGAAGTTTTTCAGGAGGTATATGTAAATCGTATGAGAACATAGATGACGCAGCAGCTACCGTCGCTCCATTTTCATCAACGTCCAATGCTGCTATATGTTTACCCTTGGCTTCAGCCTCTTCACATATTTTTGTAAATTGATAATTGAACTTGAACTTGGGCAGCGTTAGCACCGCGTGTTTACTTCCGGATTTGCCCAGGATAGTGGTGAGTCCACTTGACAAAACCTGGTTGAGATCTTCACTACCGGGATTCGTTTCCCCTTCTGGCGGTAAAACAAACACCGCTTTCATGCCCGATTCCATAACAGGAACAGCGACAAAGTCATAATCTTTATTTTTTATGTGCTTAATGGGTTGTACACTTCCACTTTCCATCCACTGTATTTCTGAGTGGGCTGCATTTTCCCATGTCATTTCTGAACTCTCTTTTTCGTTCATCACTCTAAAAGGAAACCGCCATGAAACCTGTTGCAATAACCAGGTGACCAGTTGAAACGCCATGTCTGGATTATCCAGGTCTTTTGCTTTCAGAAAATCAGTAATCAGGCCCTGGGTGTCTTTTGTTATTTGCTCATTGAGCTCTGCCGTGGCCTGTTCAGGTCCCTTGTGAAATAAAGCTTCACTGGTTGTATGAGGAATCTGGGATTGTCTCAGAATTCCATCAATCTTTGGTCTTTTTGAAATGACATGTATGCCTTCTTTGGTGCTTTTGATCAATGGTCGAGCTTGATGAGGCTCACCAGTATCCCCTGAAGAGTAAGCCATATTCTTTAAATTAATAGTCATCGCCTCTGATGTTGTGACCAGAGCAGGTGAGGTGACAATGTTAATTGATCGTTCGAGTAATGTTAATTCTCTAACAAATTCCTGTACGTCATCGCCAAGACCCTTCAAATAGGGTTGGACATTTTGTGCTAATGATGTACCAGAATCTGAGGAATCAGCCGACTGTGTTGAGGATTGAGGGAAGAGTAAATCACTGTTGTCACTGATCGTATTTGGTGAAACTCTGGAATAGTCACTAGAGGGTAAATTATTCATGTATATTCAAACCTCCAATCGTAATATTTAATATCTGATCCTGCGCATTATTCGCATTCAAAATGGCAAGTTCCGACCGGTTAAATGATAGGAGGTATTTTTATTATGTAAATTATTGTTTGAAAATTAAATGTCATTGTTATTACTGCTAGATAGATTGTTGTTGTTGATTTTATTTAGCTATAGTGATCTCCAAATGATTTAATCAATGCTCTTTCAGGAAAATTCATTTTTGAAATCGAAGGCTTAACAGGATGATTCACAAAGCGTTTGCATCATCAAGAGATCTGGAGCCCAAAAAAGAGACGCTTGAAGTGCTGGCAGAGGGTGTTTATGCCTTTACCGCTGAGGGGGATCCTAATGTCGGGGCCATTGAGGCAGAAGACTTCCTTATTGCTTTTGAGGCTCGGGCAACACCAAGGGCAGCGTCCGACTGGTTACGGGAACTCAGAAGGCATACAACGAAGCCTGTTAAGTATCTGGTTTTGTCTCACTACCATGCAGTGCGCGTACTCGGTGCAGCCGCCTTCTCAGCCGAATCGATTATTGCCCATGAGAACACCCGGTTCCTGATTGAAGAGCGTGGTATGGAGGACTGGGACAGTGAGTTTCGTCGAATGCCCAGATTGTTCCGGGAGCCCGAAGGAATCCAGTGGCTGACCCATCCTGATATTGTGTTTAATGATCGATTGGAAATCCCGCTGGGTGGGCTTCGGGGAAGCCTGGTGCTTGAATATTGTGGACGGGGTCATACCGCCGGGGATATCTGTGCCTGGCTGCCCCGGCATAACATTCTGTTTGCCGGAGATCTTGTTGAGGCCCGGGCTGCACTTTATACCGGTGATGCTTTCCATTTTGACTGGTCCACCACCACGTTGGACAAGGTAAAGGCTTACGGTGCTGAGACGTTGGTTGGTGGCCGGGGTGCAGTTGTGCATGGTCGTGATCATGTTGATGCCGCTATCGAACAAAGCCGCACTTTCCTCAAGACTCTGATTGATCAGGTAGGGGCCGTTTATAAAAACAGGGGAACGTTAACCGAAGCCTTTGCCGCATCCCATAAAAGCCTGGCCCCCCGGTATGGTAACTGGCCCATTTTTGAGCACTGTTTGCCATTTGATGTTCAGCGCCTCTGGGATGAGTTGGATGGTATTGACTGGCCGAGAATCTGGACTGCCGAGCGGGACCAGGAAGTTTGGGATCAACTGCATGGCGGATATTGAAGCTGGTATAAATAGAGAAATGTACACGGTTAATAAACGACGGGTTGATGATCCCCGGTTTGCATACTCACCGACTGGCCATAAAAATTTATATATGACTTGACTCTCCAGGGTGAAATCCGTTTAATACGCCTCGCACATCGTTTCGTTGTTTGAACAGCGCCTGGGTAGCTCAGTTGGTAGAGCAGCGGATTGAAAATCCGCGTGTCGGTGGTTCGATTCCGCCCCTAGGCACCATGCTTAAATGATAAAAAATATATGTGCCAAAATTTAGCCTGGGTAGCTCAGTTGGTAGAGCAGCGGATTGAAAATCCGCGTGTCGGTGGTTCGATTCCGCCCCTAGGCACCATACATATGAGAAGGCCCCGGAACATTTTTGCTCCGGGGCCTTTTTCGTTAAATGGTCGTATAACAGGCACGATGGACTGGTTTTTGGTTTATGTGCTGGTTATGGGCTTCTCTTCTTGCTTGATGCCATCCCCAGCTTCTCTTTTCTTCGTTTTGGAGTGTTTGCCCGTCTCAGGGACTTCGTTTTTCTGATCTCTCTGCAACGTTGCAACTCCAGTCACATAGCTACGGCTATGCTCGCTGCATTGGGCCTTGCATAGTAACTATCCACTTAGTCAGAAATGTACGATTCCATTTGGCCAACTACCTAAAGCAATGATTCGGTGAGGGTGAATGGCCATCAGATCAAGGCGAGACAGAGTCACTAAACTGTAAAACTTTGAATTTTGCTATATAGTAAAATAATGGTTACTAAATGATAAATTTGACTATATAGACAAGTATGGATCTGGAAAACATTGGTTTGCAACTCAAGGAGGAGCGCAAGAGGCAGGGGCTCACCCAAGCTCAGGCTGGCTCATTGGCAGGTCTTGATGACTCGATAATCTCTCGAATCGAGCATGGTCGTTATCAGGGTTCTCTCAAGGGATATCGGCGTTATTTAAGCAGTTTGGGATTTCAGCTAGCGGTCGAAAAAGTCACACCGGCAAGACCTCAGTTAGATGATCTGCGGGGTATGTTCGATGACGACTGATCTACCCAATGCGGTTAAGCGCCTGACAGTGTCCGTCGATGGGCAGAATGCTGGACTGTTAAGCCAGGGAGCGAGTTATAGCTTTCTCTATGAGCAGGATGTGTTGGCTGTCTCGTTGTCTATGGCACCACAGACGGATGTCTACAACAGTGGCGCAATGTTCCCAGTCTTTTCCCAGAATTTGCCTGAAGGCTACATACGTCGCTACATCTCGGAAAAGCTCAGACGATATGCCAAGGTCAATGACATGTACCTGCTCAGCCTTCAAGGGCAAGATGGCATCGGTCTTCTGAGTTACGATGCCGGCTTTGATCTTCCTGTACTGGAGAGGGTTTCTGTTGATGATGTCGTACATTGGCAGGAACCGGAAGCTCTGTTTCCCCAGTTACTGGAACGGTTTTATTTGCGGGGCATGCTGTCAGGCGTACAGCCTAAAGTTCTTATTTCTCAGATGACCGATCAACGTTCAACCGTGCCTCAAAAAGATATCATCGTGAAAACGGGCGATGCTGAGTTCCATGACCTGGCTGTTAACGAATATGTCTGCATGGAAAGCGCCCGTTATTGTGGACTGGAACCGGCCAAATGTTATCTGTCTGATAATAGGGAAGTGTTTGTCATTGAACGCTTTGATCGCACGACAGATGAACAGTATGGAATGGAAGATTTCGCAACGCTCATGGGACGTTCCGGGGAAGAGAAGTACAACTCCTCTTATGAAATGGTCATGAAGGTCGTGAAAACCTATATAGGGCGTCAGGAGGAGGTCGAAAAGGTATTTCGCTATATCGTCCATTCCTGTCTGGTTGGCAACGGGGACGCTCATCTCAAAAATTTTGCTATCCAATATGATAGAACTATGCAAAATCTCTGGGTTTCGCCGCCCTATGATATAACCCACACCCTGATCTATCCGACCATTGATAACCAGATGGCCCTGAAGCTGCGCAAGTCGAAAGAATTTCCTGCCCGAAGGGAACTGGTACGCCTTGGTGATGAGTATCAGATCGCCAGACCAGGCCAGATAGTGGATGAGCTTTCCGATTTACTCGTTGATTTTTTACATGACTTCGAAGAGGTACGTCTTATGGATGGCCTGCAGGAATCCATACGAGGCGCTGTGAGCAGAGTACATAGCCGGGAGGATTCAGTGAAAGGGTTTCGTCACAGCAAAAATCGACGATCTCTGAAGCATTAAAAATCAAGGTATGTACAGTCAAGCCTGACGACAGGTTTTGCTGTGCCGGGCGCAATAGTTGCACTGTGCAGTTCAACAAATAAGCAACGATTGATAAGCATCCATCGTCTTCTACATACGCGTTATGTCTATCGTTATCTGAACAATAGACATGATCAAATACTTTCCCATTAGCTTTTAAGGCATGCCAGACCCTGAGGCTTGCTGAGAATAGCCAGCCGGAGGTTAGTTATCTTCCGGCACATAGCCTTCAGCGGCATCAATATCTTCGCCAGAGAAATATTTATCCATTTGTTCCATAAGATACTGCCGGGCTTCAGGTGCCAACAGGTTAAGGTGCTTTTCATTGATCAGGCGGGTCTGGTGAGCCTGCCATTCAGTCCAGGCTTCCTGGGAAACATGCTCAAAGATCCACTGACCCTTTGGACCGGGTAGTGGCGGAACCATGAGGCCTTCCGCTTCTTTTTTCAGTTTGACGCATTGAATCATTCTGGCCATTGTTACCTCACTGCTTCAGTTATTGTGGATTGAGGGTATCTTAACGGGAAAACTAGCTGATAAACATTCATTCCCTTCAGGAAGAGCAGCTGACTTCCAGTTTTTTGCCCCATTCGGGCGGTTGTCCTGCATAGTGCTCAAAATCAGGGTGCTCATCGTAGGGGGAAACCAGTACGTTCATCAGGTTTTCAATTTCCCGGTAGTCTCCTTTCTCTGCCTTTTCGATCGCCTGTTGTGCCAGATAGTTTCTGAGAATGTATTTCGGGTTCACCTGTTTCATTCGTTTCTGGCGGTTCTGGTCATCCTGAGGGTTTCTCTTGAGCCTTTTCTTATAGTTATCCAGCCAGGGGGCAAGTGATGGGTGGTTAACTAACGCTTCCAGCTGGTTAACGGGTTGTTCTGAAGGAAAGCTGCTGAGAGTTCGGAAGAATAATGTGTAATCACAGTGACTGTCATGCAATAGCTGAAGGAGATCGCGAACCAGTTCTGCGTCTTCCTCCTCTTCTGCCAACAGCCCCAGTTTATCGAGCATCAGGCGAGTATAGGTTTGGGTGTAGATTTGTGGGTATTGATCCAGCGCTTTCTGGATTAACTCAACATCATCAAACAGGGGAACCAGTGCCTGGCCCAGCCTGCCACAGTTCCAGTAGCCAATGTCGGGTTGTTGGCTGAAGGCATAGCGACCTGAGTGGTCAGAGTGGTTGCAGATGTAGTGCCAGTTAAAATCGTCCATAAAACCATAGGGGCCATAATCAAACGTATCCCCGATAATGCTCATATTGTCGGTATTCATAACGCCGTGGGCAAAACCTGCGGCCTGCCACCGGGCAATTAAGGTGGCGGTACGATGAACGACTTCTGCATAAAACAGCTGATAGCCCTTGCCACTGCCTGCCACGGCTTCCATCCCCTCAAGATCATGAAAGTGGTGTTCAATGGTGTAATCAGCCAGCTCTTTTAAGGCTTCATATCGCTTCTTTTCGCTCAGGGCTGAGTAAAAAAAATATTCAAAGTGGCCAAAGCGGATATGGCTCCTGGCCAGTCTGAGTAATGTTGAACCAGCTTCCCTGGTTTCCCGGTAAACCGGCGTATCACTGGTCACCACACACAAAGCGCGGGTGGTCGGAATGCCCAGATGGTGGAGCGCTTCTGAGGCGAGATATTCCCGGATGCAGGAGCGCAGAACGGCTCTGCCATCACCAAATCGGGAGTAAGGGGTTGGCCCGGCACCTTTGAGATGCAGGTCCCACTTTTCTCCCCGGGTATTGACCAGCTCTCCCAATAACAACCCTCTGCCATCACCCAGCTGGGGATTATAGGCACCAAACTGATGGCCGGAATACACCATGGCCAGCGGTTCTGAACCAGGCCATGCACGGTTTCCGGAACCGATCAGTGTCAGTTTCCCCCGGGTTTCCCGGGTGTCTTCAAGGTTAAGCAGCTGGCCGGTCGATGGGCTGTAGGCCACGAGTTTCGGGTTCTCCAGGGGGGTTGGGTCCAGCCTTGTATAAAAGTAGTCAGGCAAGCGTGAGTAGGTGTTGTTGAAGTGTCCGCCATCAAGGTTATTCATCCCTGTGGTGCTCCCGAATGATTCACAGAGAATCAGTTTACTCTGTATCTGTGCGCTACACATTCATTCTTATAAATGGCCAGTTTTTGAACTTATAGCCAGATTTTCTGTCTTAAATATAAGTTATTCAGAATAATAAAGGGATAGAGCTATATGAATTCAGTTGAATTGGGCGCTTTGAACGCCATGTCTTACTGTTGGAACAAGCATGATGACAGTTTCATCCTTGCACGTGCCGTGAAAGCTATCGCGGGGGTGGTGAAAGCAACATTTACCAAATATACCGTCTCATTAATTGAAGCAGAGGCGGTGATGATGCGTCATCCCAACGCCTGGTTTGCAAAGCCTGTCTTACGGGCATTGACTGAATACAGGGTATCCCAGGCAGCGTATACTTCACGACAACCAGCAACAGCAAGCAGTTCTCCTGCCTCTTCAGCAACAGCAGGCAGTCCTCCCCTATTGCCCCAAACACCCCGGGTATCGGAGTATTCACCATACTCATTTTCCTTAAACGAAATGGTTAAAACACGGGTTCAATTTATAAACGAAGAATGCCGGACTTCAGAAGAATCTGTGATTGTCGCCTATCAAAAGATGAGAGCTGCTGCTGGGGAGTTGTGGGTCGAAAACGCCAAGGTTACATGTGATGAGGTGAGGATAGATGAAGTAGACGAAATCGTATTTGGCAATAAAAACCATCATGTTATGTCGAAATACAAGATAAGTATTCATCAACCAATCGGTGGAGCTTGCACGATTGAAGAAGTACTCAAGTTGCGTGATAAAAGTAATGGTCAGATGAAATTGGTGCGTATCGGTTCGTTCAGTGAAACTGTAGGCGTATCAACAACAGGAGGAGCCGGTTTTCCCGGTTATTCAAATCAAAGCTCTATCAAGGCTGGCCGCTATTTACAAGAACTCAAATTTAAAGACGAAAAAGGTGTAGATCGTTACCCCTACCGGGATACCCAGTTTGGTATAGGCAGCCCTATCACTGACGATCAAAAGATACGCCGTTTTTGGAGTTGTGGTTTTGATGCACTGAGGTTGGGGATTTACCAAGCTACCGGCTATAAATTTTCTTTCATGGTCCTGGTCGCTTTTTTAGAAGAAATGATTAGCTCCTCAACTAATGCAGAGCAATTGAGGCAGTGGTTTTCTCAGCACGACTATCCTTTTGGCGATGTAGCAATGGAATTGTTGGCTTCTGACATCCCAAAATCACCAGACTACCCGTTTTTTCTGAAGGAAAAGGAGTCTAAAGGTGCGAAAGAACTCCCAGAAGTAAGAAAAAATGTTGAAGGTTTCGACATATGCGAACGTAGTAAAATTTTGGAAACAGACTGGGACTGCTCATCAACAGCCATACTTGGCCAGCCTGCTCACGCTTATGGTGTCTATCGAAACAGAAAATCAGATGGCACTTTCGAATATATGGTCTACGACCCTCACAATTTCGAAAGAAGACCAGACTTTTACATTTCAGATTGTGGTCAGGGTCGTATGAGTTTTGCAACCGCCGAGGATGCTATTAAGCACGTAACAACAGATAAAGGGGGTTGCAATGGCCACCTTGATGCTTTCTATAGATTGCCTGATTCCGCAATGTGCTACCTGCGGGACAAAATGTTGGAAACAAAAAAACGGCTGGAGGAAAATGGAACAGGCTTCTAAAAGTTATAGCGAACCCTGGCAATACACCCATCGACTTTGAAATTATCTGTCCAATGGTGTAGGTAACGAAAGGTAATGGTGGTATTGCTCTTAATTTCCCCCAATCATCTTCAGGCCAGCGCCCAGCTCCATGATGTCACATTTACCATTATTGACTTGATCATAAGATAAGTGTGGCTGGGCAGGATCTCTGGCTGACTCGGTATAATCGTCGGTTTTAATGGTGTAATAGTTGAAGGCTACCTGAGGCTGCCAGCTCCACTCATATCCCAAGGTTAGCTGCTGGCCAGCTGATGGGCAGTAGGCCACGAGTCTCGGGTTCTCCAGGGTGGTCCAGCATTGTATAAAAGTATTCAGGCAAGCGTGAGTAGGTGTTGTTGAAGTGTCCGCCATCAAGGTTATTCATCCCTGTGGTGCTCCCGAATGATTCACAGAGAATCAGTTTACTCTGTATCTGTGCGCTACACATTCTTATAAATGGCCAGTTTTTGAACTTATAGCCAGATTTTCTGTCTTGAAATATAAGTTATTCAGAATAATAAAGTGATAGAGCTATATGAATTCAGTTGAATTAGGCGCTTTGAACGCCATGTCATACTGTTGGAACAAGCATGATGACAGTTTCATCCTTGCACGTGCCGTGAAAGCTATCGCGGGGGTGGTGAAAGCAACATTTACCAAATATACCGTCTCATTAATTGAAGCAGAGGCGGTGATGACGCGTCATCCCAACGCCTGGTTTGCAAAGCCTGTCATACGGGCATTGACTGAGTACAGGGTATATCATGCAGAGGATACTTCACGACAATCAGCAACAGCAAGCAGTCCTCCTCCGTCATCAGCAACAGCAGGCAGTCCTCCCCCATCGCCCCAACCACCGGTGAATTCACCATTCTCATTTTCTTTAAAAGAAACGGATACAGCCCGGGTTCGATTTATAGACGGATTCCAGACAACAGCAGATGTCAAGGACGCTTATAAAGAGATGAGGGCGGCCGCTGGTGATTCGTGGGTTGCAAACGCCAGGTTAACCTGCAAACCGGTGACTAAAGATGCTGTAGATGACATCGCATTTAATACTAAAAATCATTACGCTATATCGAAATTCATGGTAACGATCACCCACCCAGACCATAGAGGGGAATCGATTGAAGAAGTGCTTCATGTGATGGATAAAAGGACTGGCCAGCATAAGCTGGTGCGTATTGGTTCGTTCTTTGATGTTGCAGACGGATCAACAGTCGGAGGGGGCGGTTTCCCCGGATATTCAAAGGCAAGCTCAACCAGGGCAGGCCTTTATTTAAAAAATCTCAAAGTTAAAGACCAAGATGGCAACGATTACTGTCCCTATGCGCAGACCAGGTTTGGTTTGGGCGAATATGACAGTAATAATGTAGGCAATATGTGGAGTTGCGGCTTTGACGTATTGAGATTGCAGCTTTACCAGGCAACAGGTTATAAATTTTCTTTTCAGGTCCTGGTTGCTTATTTAGAAGAAATAATCAGCGCCAGAGGTGATGCTCAAGAGTTGAGACGTAGTTTGTCTAATGGCCATTATCCTATGTCCATATATGTAATGCACCTGCTTTTAACCGGCATCTCCTCATCATCAGGCTACTCGAATTTACTGGTAGAAGAGAGGTCTACAGGTGAGAGTCGACTCTCGCCAGACGAAAGAGAAGGTCTTGGTATCAAAACATGCACGCGTCAGCATATATTGGACACCACAAACTGGGATTACTATTACTCATCAACAGCCATGATTTGCCAGCCTTTATACTCTTTTGGTATCTATCGAAGCAAAAAAAGTGACGGTACTTTCGAATATACGGTCTACGACCCTCACAATTTCGAAGGTAGTCCAGACTTTTACGCTTCACGCAAGGGGCAGGGGCGAAGGAGTTTTGCATCCGCCCAAGAAGCGATTGATCATGTAACAGGCAGTAAAGGAGGCTGCAATGGCAAGATTGATCTTTTCTTTAGAGGCCCTGATGCTGGACTATGCTTCATGCGGGACAGAATGATGAAAACGAAAGGTCGGCTGGAGTCTGAAGGAAAAGGTTTCTAGAAGCTATAGCGAACCCTGGCAATACACCCATCAACTTTGAAGTTTTCTGCCCAATGGTGGGAGTAACGGAAGCTAATGGTGGTGTTGCTCTGAATTTCCACACTCATGCTGGCATCAAATTGATAGCGGTTGTTATCTCTGTCAGCACCATTGATCCGGAAGTGTTCACCCCCTGCGGCAAAGTGCGCAGTGATAGCAATCGGATCTTTTTTGAAATCGTGATAGCCCATCAGCCCAAGCTCTGGTTTGATGACCATTGCCCGGGTATTAATTTCTCCAATCAACTTCAGGCCAGCACCCAGTTCCATGATGTCATATTTGCCATTTTTGACCTGATCGTATGATAAGTGTGTCTGGGCAGGGTCTCTGGCAGACTCGGTATAATCGTCAGTTTGGATGGTGAAATAATTAAAGGCTACCTGAGGCTGCCAGCTCCACTCATCTCCCATGGGGTAGGTGTGGCCCGCAATCATGCCGACCCCCCAGCTCCGGGTATCATATTTTGCATCGTGCAGGTGACCATCAACGTAGCGGCGTCCTTTATTCTTGCCAGAGGAATAACTCATCCGACCATCAAAGAAAAAGTCATCTTCCAGGTACGAGGAGTAAAGGCTGACGATATGAGTATCCGTGTCAATTTTGTTTCTTGAGCCATCTTTACCTGCTACGTTTCCTTTGGCATAGGTGTAAGCAATGCCTGCTTCTATATTCTGATCCTTTTCCAGAGGGCTATCTGCACCCATGGAGAAGCCATTGATTCTGGCATGATAACCCGGTACATGGTCCTTGATATCCTGTGTTGCCTTGCTGTAGTCGTATTGAATCCAGGCCGCGCCAGCAGAGAAGATATCTCCTGTGTTGATGCCGGTTCGTTTGCCGGACATTCTGTCGTTAAGGGTTTTGCCCGCCGTTTTCAGTGCAAGGTTGGCATTGTGCACCGCATGAGGCGACATGGCAGGGGCAAGCTCTGCGGCTTTTTTATTGTCTTTGCCGGGTTTTACATTTTTCACAACATGCCGGGTTAATTTGGCACTTTTACTGTCCTGTTCTTCTTCTTCGGAAGGTTTCGTAGCTGCCAGCATCATGGATCGAAACCGCCCCGGAACCTGAGATACCCGATGGCCAGCCTGATCCGTGCTGACCAGCAGCATTCTTTTTGCATTATCCGGATCAATGATCGCGTCATAGTGAATATAGAGCTCATTGTCAGCATCCACATTAACCGGCTGGTTAATGTTGGAATCCTCTGCTTCCATCAACAGATATTGTTTGCCAATGGCCGGATCTTGAATGATATCGCTGTCAAAAACAAAATCAGCAGCAGGACCCACTTGGATATTTTTGGCGGCCACCACCGGGGCTTGCGGTATCGTACCATCGGTTAACGGCTCAAACCTTGCCGCGTCAGGACTTTGTTCTGTCAGCACCAGGCGACCATCCTGTTGATAGTTACCGTCGATATTAAGTTCAGATGGGATGGTAACGACGGCTCCCTGACGAATATGCAATGCAGGTGATGATTCAGGCACCTCTGCACGACGACTGTCTGATGAGCGGGAAACGATAGCCATTCTGTCTGCCAAAAAATGGAGATGGCCATTCACATCAATGAACCCATTGGACTGAAGCAGATTGCCTTTATAGTGATTGATACCATTAAAGGTAATGGAATCAATATCGGATAACTGTTCTTCCACTGTTGTATTGTTGGCAATGAATCGATCATCTTTACCGTTGGCTCCTTTAAGTGAACCAATCTTGCCACCGGTTTGCTCTATGCTGAATGATGGGCGGCTCTGTAATGGTGACAGGTTGACCTCACCCAGCGTTCCTCTGGAGTTTACGTATACTCTGCCACAGTCTTCTGTAAAGTGGGTGGCCAGTATTCTTTTGCCCTCTGGCACCTGATCAGAGACAAGAATATTGGCAGCACTGGCTGCTTCGTGGATGTTGATATGTTCAGGGTTTGTTAACTGAATGCTTTGCCAGTCAGCGCCAAAGATATCGATATTGGCAAATCCTGAGGCTGTTTTCAGTGGGCCATTTACCAGGGCCAGGGTGTCCTGTTTATCCTGTCGGCCGATGATCCGATCGGTATTGCCACCATGTTGCATAAAGTACAGGGGAGGGCGCTGGGTATCCGCTGAGAAATCCAGTACTTTCAGCTCTCCCCGGTGATCAGGTAATTCATTGATGCCAGCCTCACCGAGATTGGTGACGACAAATGCCTTGTTCCAGTCATAGGGGGCATCATCGGAAAAAGAAAGATGCAGTGACTGTTTTTGAGCAGCATCCTGTTCACTGGGCTGCGTTCCATCAGCAACAATAAGATCTGCCGCTCCATCAGGGGCAATAGTGAGTGTTTCGGGATTATTCACCAGCCCCTGGCTGTTCCAGCCTGAACTATGAATCCAGATATTTTTCACAGAATCAACAGTACCAATATTGGCTCCGTCGTTGAGATTGAGCCGCTGTATCTGCGGAGTCGGCAGGTTGCTTTTAATCGTCAAAGGGCACTCTGGTGATGTTTGTATATTCAGCCTGGCAGGGGTATCCGGCACATCGGCTGTGAGTTTGGAGCTGTCAGCAACATTGACTTCAGCAACAGGCGCATCAGCGACCAGTTCAATAGCACTGATCCGGCCTTCAGAAACAAAATCCGGGGTTGTGATAAACAGTCGCTCTACCGCCGGTATCTCACCTTTCAGCTTTGCTCCTTCCGTTAGCTGCAGGCTATCAATTTTTTTGCTGAAGACACTGACGGGTCTTGGAGTACTGAGTACAAGGCTGCTCCCAAAGGGATTTTGTTGCGGGTTGCCACCAACCAGCACATTACCAAGCCCGGTTTCCGGAGAATAAACACCATCGGCATTAATAATTCTACCCACCTCCAGCGTCTTGTGGTCACCGGGCATGATGCTTACCACGCCACCCTGCAACGATAGATCACCAAGACTGGCCTGGTCATATATTTCCAACAGGCCAAGTGCTCCACCCTCTGTTACCGTAACAGGCAACCGCTGTCCGGCAGTTGTTTTTATCTGAAGGGTCAGATCATTCTCTGTACGGTGAGGGATCTCCTGTGGTCCATAAATCCGCAGTAATGTCAGAATGCCATGCTTATCAACCAACACTTCTCTGGTGTTATTGAGCGTTCCATGGGAACCCCAGTCATTACTGGCAACGGTAACGGACCGGAGGCTGTCAGTATCGCCCTGAATGTGGCCTCCGCGAATAACCAGCTGATCATCTTTTTCCGGGTTACCTGTCAGAGTACCTATTTCACCATTAAGAATCTCAAAACGCATGTTGGGGCGTTCTTTAATGTTGAAATTTATCCCCGGCGTCATGAGGTCAGTTTTTAATGTTGCGCTTTCAGGCTTCCCGACTGAATACGGCATAAACGTCGGATTAGGTATATCCTGGGCCTTGTCTGCTCTTTCTTTCTCCAGGTGATCAGCACTGACTGCATAAATATGCCCAATAGGCAGGGTGCTGGTGAGTGTCAACGACTCAAGATCAGCGGGAAGCTCCACCGGTGCTGCCACGCCATGAAGATTCAGGGTAGCAAAACCATGTTGCAGCGCTGAGCTTGAGACGGCTTGTACGGTTTCTGCAGAACCGCCCTTAACGGTGAGTTGGTCATTTCTGGTTTTGTTGCCCCGCAGGTTTACCAGCGTGTCACTGTCGTGGATATAGTGAAGGTCTGGGCGGTGATGGCCATTGGACGCATCAATCTCATTAACAGTGCCGTAATTGGTGATCCTGATGGCATCACCGGATGCGCTATCACTGAAAAGCAGCCCCAGGCTGCTATCGGTATGTCTCGGAGAGGCTCCCAGTGTAACCTCTTCTACCTGCGCAGAGGGTGAAACTTCAATATGTCTGGCATTATGAACAGGTCCGTAAGCGTGAAAAGGCTGGTCAGCGGAGGTCTTTACGATCAGTTTCTCCGGGGCAGTCAGTTGGCCAAAACGCGCCCCATTGGCGATGGTGACTTCTGCTTTACCCGCTGATCCATCGAACTCCGGGATCGGTTGTCCCGAGCTGATGCCAGACTCTGAAGGCGTTGCAACAACCAGTGTATTGGTTTTTTCTGTCAGTCGGTTGTCTTGTGCTGAGAATGCCGGATCCCCAAGGACAATTGACGTCTGTTCAAAAGTAGGTGTGTCTTTATCACCAGCGAACTCAGTGACCAGATGTTTTACGCCACGGACCGGCGTTTTTACCTGCCAGTCACCATCGGTTTGAGCTCTGATTCGATGCACATCTTCAATGATGTTGATGATTCCGCTTGCCAGAGATAGCTCATCACGGCCTTGCAGATGGCCTGTCATCTGGCTGATATTACCACCCTCCAGGGATATTCTGGCGGCAGGACGGTTATGGGTGTCCGATAAATTAATATGGGCTATTCCAGATTCGCTGACCTCGATATCAACACCATTTTCTGATGGCAACAGATCCGTAAAACTGAGCTGCAGGGTTTGCGCCTGATCCTCACTGACAGGACTCAAGGTGACATTCACAGTGCCGGCGGCAATCAGTGATTTTGGGTTGATAATCGGCCGGGATGCTGTCCACTGGTCACCGGTTATATAAATGAATTCAAAGTCCCTGACTTCACCATTGACTGAAATCTTCTGGTTAATGTCTTCAGTCATGTTGTCTGCCGGGTTGATACGCAGAATATCCATCGGGCTATTGCCTAACAGATTTCCCTGCAGTGTGCCGCCACGAAGTTCAATCAGGTTAAGGTCATTACCGGAGCCTTCAAGCAGCACGGCGGCACGCTGTCCCCTGATGTAGCTACCGGGCGTGAAGATGGCGATATTAAAGGGCCCTGTTCCCCGGATAGCGGCATCATCACTGATCACTGTTCCCGAATTCTTAAGCCCGCCTTTGTGCAGGTGAATGCCGCTGGCACCATCCGTAGCAGTTATGGTGCCGGTGTTGGCAATAAGTCCGAAACCGACATTTGGATTATCCGGGGCAATGGATTGTGCCCTGGCCCCGGTTGAGTGCGAACCCGATATCTGGATACTGCCATGATTTTTGATCAGGCCATTGTTATAAGACAGCAGTCCGGTTCCCTGACCCTTAATTGAGCCATGGGGATAATTTATGGCACCTGCTTTGTAGTCATTACTGTGTTCATCCCACACTTTGCCTATTCCGGACCAGACAATGTTCTGTCCATTGCTGACCATTCCTGTGCTTTCGGGGTGGTGTAGCAAAATGGTGCCGTGATTGGTGGCTGTTGTTTGATGGCTTGTATCTTCAGGGCTTGCTGTGGCCCTCATGCCTGTTCCTGGTACATTGATTTCAATATTGCCAGTGTTCAGGATTTTTTCACCCTCAGCCTCCATTCCTGTCATCCCCGTGGTGGCGATGTAGAGAGTACCGGAATTTATAGTGTGCGCATCGGAACCCAGCGGGGAGTTTTCCTGAGTTTCTTGCTGGTCATTGGATAAATTACCAGCATTTTCAGTGTCAACTCCAGCATGATCACTTTGGCTTGATGTTGAGACTAGTGCAGAAATGGCAATTACCAATATTTTTTTATGGAATGTCTCACATTTGAAACCAATCATTCTTCAGGTTCCTCAACCAATGGGTTATACCATAGAGCTGAAACTTCTATACATAATGTATAAAAATAACCTCAGGGTTATTTCCAACGCTGAGGTTATTTTTTGGGATAAAATGCTGGGGTGTGTACGGCTGTCAGGCCAACGATTACTTGAAATACAGATAGTATGGAAAAGGTTTTTTCTCACGAAATATTTTTTTAGTTTTAAAATAATTTTTTTACTTTGTTTTTTTATAATAAAGGTGTCATTTGGATTGATCTGAATCCGGAAGCCATATTGTGAATATAGCTTCAGGGTAATTTCTTACAATGCATTTTCTACTTTTTGTAAAAGTTTCTTTACCGGTGCAGCCAACCCCAATTCAGGCGATTGATCCAGTGCAAGCCAATAATAATTGTCATGGTCTTTTATTACCGTATTGGTTTGTCCCGGATATTCAACAAAACTCAGTGCCGGGGTAATGTCCAGGTGGTAGTGGCTGAAGGTGTGACGAAAAGACGGCCATGTGTCGAAGTCTGTCAGTAACAGGCCCGTCTTCTCAAGTGCCTGCTCGATAATCTGGTCAGGAGCTGAAATCTCGGGAAAGCTCCAGAGTCCTCCCCAAATGCCAGACGGTGGTCGTTTTTCAAGCAGAACTTCACCGTACTGATTCACTATCATCAGCATAATGACCGACTTTTCCGGTTTCTCCCGTTTTGGCTTTGATTCCGGAAACAGCCTCTGCTGGCCTGTTTTGTGTGCTATACAGTCGGCTTCCAGTGGACAAACCTGGCAGGCGGGTTTACTTCTTGTGCAAACCGTTGCCCCCAGATCCATCATCACCTGAGTGTAATCACCTGTGCGAGACTCAGGTGTCAGCTGTTCAGCAATCTCCCATAGCGCATTGGCGATACGTGTCTGCCCGGGCCAGCCGGAGATGGCAAAGTAGCGGGTAAGCACTCTTTTTACATTGCCATCCATAATGGGAGCCCGGATCCCCATGCTAATGGAGGCAATGGCACCAGCGGTGGATCGGCCAATGCCCGGAAGTTCCATAAGCTGTTCAACTGAGCGGGGAAATGCTCCTGAGAAGTCACTCACCACTTTTTTTGCGGCTTTATGCAGGTTTCTTGCGCGACTGTAATAACCGAGCCCACTCCAGAAATGGAGCACTTCATCTTCACTGGCTGCTGCAAGGTCAGTAACTTCCGGAAATCGCACCATAAACTTTTGGTAGTAGGGGATGACAGTGGTTACCTGCGTCTGCTGCAGCATGATCTCGCTGATCCAGACACGATAAGGCGTTTTATTTTGCTGCCACGGCAGGTGTTTACGGCCATGGGCATCAAACCAGTCCAGGAGTCTCTGGCTGAAAGCAGGGTCTGTGTAGAGGTCTTTTAGAGTCATTAAATTACAAAAACAGGTTTGCGATCAGCCTGCAGGCCGATCGCAGTATAGTAGTTGTGAGCAGAAATATTATTTGAAGAAACCCTTGAGCAGGTCTTTAACCGGTCCCTGCACTTTGTCTTCTATCTTCTGCTTAAGGCGGTTTTCTGCAATCTCCGCAATGGTTTCGGTCAGTCGTCTGACATCAACGCCACATTTCAGGTCACCAAGATCGCCATGGCAACGGACAGGCCAGGTGACATTGACGTACTCCTTGTTGATCTGACAGGCAGGATCACTGTCCGGCGCTTCTTCTCCACGGATGTTGAGGCCCATACGATAATCCAGTTGTCGATCAACAAGATTTACGTAGCCATCACCTTTCAGGTTCATATAAGCGAGCGCTGCAATCAGATTGTCGTTGTTAGCAACACCGTTTTTGATGACGAAACTGCCGCTCAGGTCGGTAAACTCGGTTGATGAGCCCCAATCCGTCGCACTCAGCTCTTTCTTACGCACTTTGGCAATGCCTTCACAGACCATTTTGTCAAAGTTGGCATCAGTGAATACGCCTTTATCAATCTTGAATTCAATGTTGCCATTCAGGTTTTTGGTGAGAACACTGGCGTATTGACCCTGTGTATGAACCTTCATACCCGCATTAACATCGCCTTTCAGTGAGGCAAGATCAGGAATGGCGGTTGATAATGCTTCAAGGCTGATATTTTTCAGCTCTGCCGATGCTGCCATTTTTGGCTTGCCTGACCGACGTACATCCAGGTTAGACGTCATATCAATAGTGCCCTGATAAAAGCGGGAACCAATGGTTACTTCCTGCTTACCCCGGGCTGCTTTTATGGAAACAGACGGCTGTTCAAAAATGAATTTGGCCACGGTGAGAGAGGCCAGCTTCATTGACCCGTCAAGGTTAAGGCCGCGCAGCATGGCTTCCGGAATCAGAGGATGTTCTTTACCTGATGGCTGCTCTGAGCCCGATTGGTTAGGTTGCTCTTCGTCAGGGGCTTCTGTGTTATCCGTGACGGGGGGGAGATAGTTATCCAGATTAAGGTCGTTGCCGGTAAAGCTGAATTGCATATCGCCCCGGTCAATGCTGTTCATCCTGAAATTGCCATCCAGGGTAAAACTATCCAGCTGGAGCTGCAGCTTATCTGCGCTCAGGCTTTCACCATTGGTACTGAAATGACTGTCAAAGGATAGCCGGTTCAAGGCTTTTGGGTCAGCCATGGGAGGGAGTTGCACCTTGATCTGGTTCAGCAGATTGGCAAGGTTAAATTCGGCAACGCCCAGGTTACCCTTAACCAGCATGGGTGTTTGCTGATATTGAACATTACCCACAATACTCAGGCTTTCACCTTTTTCTACATCCGGTGTGGCACTGACTTTCAGATCCTGAATGTCATAATGGCCCGCTTCCAGATTAAACGTCATCTTGCCACTGATCAGTGAATTTACCACCATGTCAGGAATGGTGATGTGGGCTGTTAATTGAAAATCAAAAGGCTGCTGATTACGGATGGCACCGGTGGTTAAACTGGCCTGGTCAATAATGTATTTCTGCCCGGAAACGTGGTCTTCGTAGCTGATCAGCAGTCCACTGACGTTGACACTGGCAATATCCAGTCTGACAGGCGAGGCTGGTTCTGACTCAGGCGTCGGGGATGGCTCCTGTCCCCCGGGCGTCGGTTGTTCAGTGGGCTTTGGCGCACTGACCTGCCAGTTTCCCTTGCCTTTGGTATTTTTGACCAGCGTTAATTCCAGCCCTGTCAGCTCAAGGGTCTGCATTTCAATGCGTTTACTGATTAAGGGTATCAACTTCACACTGACTCCGGCGGAACCCAGTTGCGCCAAGTGTGAATTATTGGCCCCTGCGACGGATACATCCTTAAGAGAAAGGCCAACCCAGGGGAATATTGACCAGTCAATGGGCCCGTTAATGCTGACTTTCAGTCCCGACTGTTCATAGACAAGCCGGGTGATTTCATCGCGATACTGGTTGGGGTCGATAACGCGTGGCAGCAGTGCCGCACCGATAACACCCAGCAAAATCACCGCCGCCAGCAGCACGGCAATGAACTTGAGAATGCGGTTCATGGGAAGCCTCAGGGTCTGAAGTGTGGAAGAGTGATAATAAAAGACACCTATCTTACCCTGATACTTAACGTCATCAAGGGTAAAACAGGCTTATTGCGGAAATGGGAACAGCGTCAGAGGCTGGCGATTTGCAGCTTTTTCAGTGATTCCACCGGACGGGTCCATGGATGAAGTATCAGGGCAATGTTTTTCATTGCCGGGGACTTCAGCGCCCTGATGGCTTCCTGACTGTTTCTGTATTGTCCCTGAACCAGAACATACCAGTCCTTCTGGTTGCGCTGAACATGAACAGTGACTGCTGAAGCCAGCTCCGGGAAACGCTGTTTCAACTTGTCAATTGTCTGCCGGTTACTGGCTGCGAACCACTGAATGGTATAACTGTCATCAGGGCTGTTCAGCAGTTCATTCACAGGGTTGCGATGGTCCGGCTGTTCATAGCGGTTGTAGTTGTTGTCCGGCTGATAACCCGGGTGGAGCGGTTGATCTCTGTCGGGTATCGCATGAACAACCGTTGGCCTGTGCATTGCCGGTGCACCAACGTCGTTTGAGTTCATTAACCTTGCCTTTACTGGCTGTCGGTTAAGATCTTCACGATGGACAATATAGGTCTTGTCACCAGGGTCATCCTGACTAATCCATTGACGTCTATCAATAGACGGCTCTGTCACGGGGCTGGCCCACGCATGGGTAGCCTGCGGGGTTGAACCGACCAGGGACTGCAAATAGGCAACCTGTCTGACTTTTGGCGAGAAACGTGCCGACACTCTTGACAGTGAAGGCGTGAGCAGAGCATCCAGAGCCTCGGAACGATTCACAAAGAGCATACTGACCAGGGCATAGCGATTCCTGCTGTGTCTCTGGTAGTGGATGATCTGAGTATTTTTCAATTCGCTGTAACGAAGCCTTGCCCGTTCAAGTGATGCTTTTCTGCTGGCATTCATCCATTCAATCGTATAGCTCTTTGGATTGGCTGTCAGAACATTCATTGCAGGACGGGATGGTTCCGACTCTTCATAGCTCTGGGGTTGCCTGTATTCAGGGGCCGGTGCAACAGGCGTGTTTGGCGTGTTGTAGTCGACACTGCTCCCCTGAGTATGTTGCTGAGGAATTCTACTGCGATAGGCCGGTGAGATACTGACATACATTTCCTGCGGGTTAGCCTGCTCTGGCAGAATCCGGTAGTTTTGATCACTGGATAAGCCAGAGTAGGATTGGCCCTCGAATTCACGGCCATAAGACACAGTATTTATTTCAGGTGGTTGGCCTGTATCATAACCTGTCTCAGCCGATGGGTAGCCATTATCACGACGGATGACCGGTGTTTCCGGTTGCTGAGTATAATAGGGCTGCCGTTGATACTGTGAACGTTGACGGCTTTGCTCCGTACTCTCCGTACTATAGGAAATATCGTAGTTAATAGGCGCATTGTTGCTGTCGCGCATGGACAGCTCTGGAGGATATTCTGGCTGATAGCGATCCGCCAGCTGTTCCACCGGGTTATTCGGCCTGATAATATCCAGTTTATGAATACTGGCCAGCGATCGTGTCCAGGGGTAAAGTTCTCTGGCCATATGGGATCTGGGCGGTGAGTCCAGTTCCGCCATGGCGGCAATATGGCTTGGATATGGGCCATCCAGAAGCACATACCAGACGGTGCCTGATCGTTTGTATTCAGCAATGGTCGCGTCTTTTAATACCGGGTAGCGCTGCTTCAGCGCCTCCAGCTGTTCACGCTCTTTTGCTGCCATCCATTGAAGCACGTAATGGTCTCTCGGAGCATCCAGAATACTGACTAGTGATTCTGAGTTTCGAGCTTCAATAGATAATGAATTATGGGATTCAGCATAAAGCTGTTGTTCATCAGACTGTTTTTGCCTGGAGTATCCGGCATACTGTGGAGCAGATTCGGTTTTATAAACCTGTCTGCTTATGCCGTTGCATAGCCAATCATTATTAATGCCTGACTGGCAGTTCCAGGAAATATTCGAAGCCAGAGGTTTTGGCGGCAATACAAGACTCTCTGCAACAGGTGCAGCAATTGACGTCAGAGCGGCCACGACACAAAGCCTGAGTTGTTTTTCCTTAAACAACAATCGACCGGACATGGTATCAGATCCTTCTTGATTCAATTCAACAATACCTGACCAGTAAACAAAATCAACCCTTATAAAAATTAATTTTTTATTAAATATTTTTTTGTGAATATTTCGATTCTTATAAAGAGAGCTATTATGTTAACGGCGGCGTTGTTTTTTTCGGGAAAACAAAGGGTATTATCTTTTTGGTTTTTTTTGAGTCTGAAAAAAGCGAGCTTATCCCTTTATTGATTATTAGATTATCTAAAAAACCAGCCTTTAATAGTGTAAACAAAGGTTGGTAGTCTCCTCAGATTGAGTGAAAGGTTGTTGAGGAAAAAAAATGTCAAAAGTGAATTACCCTGCTCTCAAATTACCAGGTAATGTAATTTGGCTGATGGGGTTACTTAATATTTTATGCATAGCACCTGTCATCAGCATGGCCAATGAATGCTTCCCTGAGTTTGATAAGGCAAAATCTCAGTACATCGTCGGTTATGGTAGCCTGCTTTATGAACAGGCCAGGAAATCAACCAATATCGGGTTTAAGCCTGAGATTCCTGTCTGGGTTGATGGGTTCAGAAGAGGGTGGCAGACCAGAACCCGTCAGGATAACACCATAAAGGTGACCGAGCTGGGGGTTATACCGCTGGTTGGTGGACGATTTAATGGTGTGTTGATTTCCATGCCAACCAATAAGATCAAGTCCATAGATCGTCAGCAGCAACTGACCTGCCGTGTGCTGGTCAAGCCCGGGCGGTTAACGTCCATTAATAATGTGAAAATCCCGGAGAATAGCCAGTTCTGGCTCTATCAGACGCAGAATAAATACAGCAGCAAACCCGCAGGCAGCTATCCGATCCTGATGTCCGATGTGGATGAGTTTCTCACGGGGTGTCTTGAGCAGGCGGACCGGTTTGGTCTTGAATCCTTCGCCCGTGAGTGTGTGACTACGACCTGGAACTGGTCATCACACTGGGTGAATGACCGGCTTCATCCATTGAAAGCAAAACCGGCTCAAATCCAGAGGCTGCAGGTGGATAGGCTTCTGGAAAACCTGGAAGGTAATCTTTATGAACAGGTCCGGTCCCAATAAAGAATATCCTCGGTCAGGCTCCCAGGAGGCTGACCGAGAATAGACTACCCTACTGCGGTGGCAGCAAATTGGTCTAAAAAGTCAGAAATTTTTAGCAAATAGAACCACTATTCACTAAAAATTTCCGACTTTTTATCCTCAATTTTCTGCCATCCTCGCTACGGGTGCTATTCTCGGTCAGCCTCCTAGCGAGCAGTTAGCAGTCTCTATATAATGCTCACCATAATATCCCGGCAAACAGAATAGATGACAATCCAACCGGAGAAGTTCATGGCTGAGCGCAAAGCGAGTGTTGAAAGAAACACCCTGGAAACCCAGATTCGTGTGGCCATCAATCTGGATGGTACTGGCAAGGCATCGTTTGATACAGGGGTGCCTTTTCTTGACCATATGATGGATCAGATTGCCCGCCATGGCCTTATTGATCTTGATATCAAGGCTGTTGGTGATAATGACATCGACGATCACCATACCGTTGAGGATATTGGCATTACCCTGGGGCAGGCCTTTGCCAGGGCTATTGGTGACAAAAAAGGGCTGTATCGTTACGGGCATGCTTATGTACCACTGGATGAGGCGCTTTCCAGAGTCGTTATCGATTTCTCCGGGCGACCCGGTCTGGAGTTTAATGTTGAATTTACCCGCGCCATGATCGGTCGCTTTGACGTTGACCTGTTCTATGAATTTTTCCAGGGCTTCGTGAATCACGCCGGTGTCACCCTGCATATTGATAACCTGCGGGGACGCAACGCCCATCATCAGATAGAAACCGTCTTTAAAGCCTTTGGCCGTGCCTTACGGATGGCTGTTGCCCTGGATCCGCGCATGGCGGGCAAGATGCCTTCTACAAAAGGGTCGTTGTAACCATGAAGACGGTCGCTGTCATTGATTATGGAATGGGCAACCTTCACTCCGTCAGTAAAGCACTGGAACATGTTGCAGAGGCGAATACCCGAATCATTGTTACCTCCGATCCCGGCCAGATACTGGCTGCCGATAAAGCAGTACTTCCCGGCGTAGGGGCAATCCGTGACTGTATGGCGGAGATACGGCGTCATGGTGTTGATGAAGTGGTTCGGGAGGTAGCAGCGAACCGCCCCTTGCTGGGTATTTGTGTGGGTATGCAGGTTCTGCTCGATCATAGCGAAGAGAATGGCGGGGTTGAATGCCTTGGCCTGTTATCAGGTGAGGTAAAGTTCTTTGGGAAAGACCTTCGGGATAGCGAAGGCGCTCGATTGAAAGTTCCTCATATGGGTTGGAGCCCGGTCCGTCAGGCTGAACCACCCCATCCTCTCTGGCAGGGAATCGACGACAATGCCCGGTTCTATTTCGTGCACAGCTACTATGCCCATGTTTCCAATGCAGCGATGGTGGTGGGTAGAAGTGACTATGGTCTTGGTTTCGATGTCGCCCTGGGTCATGACAATATTGTTGCTGTGCAGTTCCACCCTGAAAAAAGTGCCGCCAATGGACTGCAGCTGCTCGAAAACTTTTTAACATGGAAGCCATAACGATGTTAATCATTCCTGCAATCGATTTGAAAGATGGTGCCTGTGTCCGGCTGCGTCAGGGGGAAATGGCGGATGCCACGGTCTTTGGTGATGACCCGGTTGCCATGGCCAGCCGGTGGGTGGATGCCGGTTGCCGAAGGCTTCATCTGGTTGACCTGAATGGGGCGTTTGCCGGCAAGCCCCTGAACGCGGATGCAGTTCGTGGTATCACCGCAAAGTACCCTGATTTGCCCGTGCAGATTGGTGGGGGCATTCGTGATCTGACGACAATAGAAGCCTATCTGGACTCTGGTGTTTCCTGGGTGATTATCGGTACTAAAGCAGTAACCGACCCTGACTTTGTCAGGCAAGCCTGCCAGCAGTTTCCCGGCCATGTGATCGTGGGTATTGATGCCCGTGATGGCTGGGTAGCAACGGATGGCTGGGCAAAAGTCACCGACACCCAGGCTGTTGACCTTGCACGCCAGTTTGAGCAGGACGGTGTCTCTGCCATCGTCTATACCGATATTGCCCGGGATGGCATGATGCAGGGGGTCAATGTTGCCGCAACCCGGCAATTGGCCAACAGCGTGGCGATACCTGTGATTGCTTCCGGTGGTATCACTGATATGGACGATATACGTGCCCTGAAAGCGGTTGCCGGGGAAGGGATTGCCGGTGCGATCACTGGTCGTGCCATTTACGAAGGGACACTCAGTCTGAACGAAGCGCAACGTTACTGCGATGAATGATTATGGTATCCCTCCAATGAACAGGCCCGATATTAACCGGGACGATAAAAATATGGCCGTACTGGCGCATCTTCTGCCCCTGTTCGGCTTTATGGTTCCGGGGTTGAATATTGCCATACCGCTGG
Source organism: Thalassotalea sp. G20_0 (assembly GCF_017744175.1). Taxonomy (NCBI): domain Bacteria; kingdom Pseudomonadati; phylum Pseudomonadota; class Gammaproteobacteria; order Alteromonadales; family Colwelliaceae; genus Thalassotalea; species Thalassotalea sp. G20_0. The sequence continues at coordinate 63,940 of NZ_JAGHQV010000027.1, forward strand.
TGATCTGGCTGATGAAGCGGGACAAGTCGCTCTATATTGAGCACCATGCCAGAGAGTCCCTGAACTTTCAGATCACCATCACACTGCTGGCTACTCTCTGGGTTATCCTCAAGTTCATGCTGGTTGGGTTTCTATTATTACCACTGGTGCCAGTGATCATTGTAGTGGTTCTGGTGTTTATGGTCAGGGCAGCCATGAAGGCGGGCAGTGGAGAGTTTTACCGCTACCCGGTGTCGCTGCGTCTGGTCAATTAACAAGCGTTTGGAAAGGTTGCAGTCATGGGACTGGCTAAAAGAATAATTCCCTGTCTCGATGTCGAAAATGGGCGGGTGGTTAAAGGCGTTCAGTTTGTCGATATTCGGGATGCTGGTGACCCGGTGGAAGTTGCCCGTCGTTATAACGAAGCGGGCGCTGATGAGATAACCTTTCTTGATATTACCGCCAGCCACGAGGGGCGGGAGACAACGGTGCATACCGTTGAACGTATGGCCAGTGAAGTATTTATCCCGCTGACCGTTGGCGGTGGTATTCGCAAAGTGGAAGATATCCGCACCATGCTTAATGCGGGTGCGGATAAAGTCAGCATCAACACCGCAGCGGTTTTCAATCCTGAATTCGTTCAGGAAGCTGCTGACCGGTTTGGCTCGCAATGTATTGTTGTGGCTATTGATGCCAAGAAAGTGAGCCAGCCCGATGAGCCAGATCGCTGGGAGATTTTCACCCATGGTGGGCGCAAGCCTACCGGCCTTGATGCTGTGCAGTGGGCACTGAAAATGGAGCGCCTCGGAGCCGGTGAAATACTGCTGACCAGTATGGATCAGGACGGTGTCAAAAATGGCTACGACCTGGGCGTCACCAGGGCTATCTCGGAGTCAGTGGGTATTCCGGTCATTGCCTCCGGCGGTGCGGGAAATCTGGATCACCTGGTGGCAGGAATCAAAGAGGGTAAAGCGGATGCGGTACTGGCCGCCAGTATTTTCCATTTCGGGCAATACTCTATTCCTGAAGCCAAAGAGTATATGGCTGCCCGGGGGATTGAGATGAGAATTTGATCCGGATTGCTTAATGAGGGAGCCATGCGGGGAATTTGGATTTACTTTCAGCTGTTGCCTTTAGAACGTTGAGGTTGGGAGGTGACTATTTCGATGGTTGTTGGCTTGTATACAGGGCTTTCAACATAAGTAGAGGGAGGAGGCTCTCTTTTACAACAAAAAGTGCTAACTGACGGCAAGATGGACGTTTGCCTGCCATAACAGCTGACTATTCCAGTTCTGGGTTCAGAACCCAGTATATTTTCTGAACTGGAAACTGATTGAACAGACTCTAAACCAATAACAGAACTCATAATTCATTCTTCAGGCAGTTACATTCCAATGCCTGAAAACCTAGCAGGTGAGAATCGATCTTGCCTGAAATATTGGCAATCCCGGTTTGACCAATAGCATTTGCTCAATCCTTATGGCACTGACTGTCTGGTTTGATCGTGTGTTGCAGCTCCAGACAGCCATGCACATAAAGGATTTAGACAATCGGTTGGTTATTGCTTATCCAGGATGGATACCATCTCAAAAATCTGGCCTCTCAATTCATTGGCCTGCTCGTTTTTGATGCCTTTGATATTAATGACTTCACTGTCCAGGGCGGCAAAATCCGGAAGGTCTGAGGGAAGCCAGCTGGCTTCTGACCGGCGCATATAAATACCATCCATCTCTGGCAGGTTAGCCAGAGTCAGTGCCTGGCTGGCGGCACTGTCACCCAGGGCCGGGTGCTGCTCTTCCGGGAACTCTGCCTGTTGATCACTGACGCTCAGGCCAATACCAATATGTGTTTTGGCAATATTGATTGCTCCGGCTTTTTCAGCCAGCGCTTCGATCATCAGACAGCAGAATAAAGCATCTGAGGTAAATGCCGGGCTCTCTTTGCTGGAAAACCGCAGATAGGCATTCCCTTCTGGCGTATAGGTTACCTCGCCACCATAATAATCCGCAGCTTCACGGATGATCTGGCTGTGAGTGCGGAGAATATCCTGCAAGTCTCTGGGGGCCAGCAATTGCTGAAGCCTGCCCAGGTTTTTGACTTTGATTGCGGCAATCATTGACGTTTCCTGCTGCTCTTCAACGCTCTCTTCCGGCTCCGCCATTTTCTTTTCAAGCAGCTGCTGCTCGGCAAAGGCAGAAAGCCGGGTGATTTCGCCAGTGATCGGCGGGATTGGGTTCCCTGTGGGTAGAATGGAACGTAACTGTCGTTCAATAAGGCGCAGCTGAGTCGCCAGGCCGGAGGCATAGAGGTGCAGAAAAATCAGCCCGGCCAGCAGCAGTATCAAGCTGATAGCAATAATCACGAACAGGGCTTCTTTGGGTTTCTGGCTGAGCAGGCCTTCGTTGAGTGATAAGCGGGCGTAACCGGCAATCACATCCTGGTAATGAATGGGCGATGAATAAACCGGATGCCTGATGCCTTCATCCGCCGTTTTGGCAATGGCTTTGGCGATTCTCTGGTTATCGATGCTGTAGATGCTGGCTTCAGCAACATAAGGGTTCTGCACCAGCTGACTGAGCAGAACATTGAGGCTGAGCCTGTCTCCGGTGACCAGCATATCGGTCGCGGCGCTGGCAGTCTGTTCACTCAATAATTGACCGATACTGTCCGCCTGGTGCTGGCTTGATGAGTCAATCTCATTGCTGATGACCAGCGACAGCCCAATCGTCAGCGTGGCCATCAATAGACCAAAGATGACCATTAACTGCGTTCGGATGGAAAAGCGGGATGTGAACCGCGTAAAAATATCTGGCGTGAAAATACGCTTCTTCAAAAGTTAAGCTCCTGAGAGGAAAGCCGATACTGCGATGAATAATCAATAGCGTAAATTCTGACAGCCTCCCCGGGGAAGAGCCAGACTAAAAGAAGTGGAGACAAGGTGCTTCTCGCAACGGCAGGATGATACCAGACAAAACCTGTTTCCATGGAAATAGGTTTTGACCGGGACAAATCAGATTGCCAATTCTCATGGCCGACTATGACGGTCATGAGAATTGGGTTCCAGATAATAATGTAGACGACATTTAACCTTTATTATTGTGTTTGTGGTTATTTGCTTTTTGAAAGGCTTTTAAGACTCTCTTGCACTCACTGTTTCTAGCAAGGTCGATAGGCTTTTCGCCTTGATTGGTTTTCGCATTGATGTCGATGTTTTTAGCGGTCAGTAACACCTCCATGGCGTCTTTGCGACCTGTGTAGGCAGCCATGTGGAGAGCCGTGTAGCCAGCGTTATTCTTTTCATTGACATCGATGTGCTTCAGTAACAACTTGATGACATTTACATCAGCGTATTGGGCAGCCATGTGGAGAGCCGTCCTGTTATATCCACTCGTTGCATCGACCTGGATGCCGGCTTTTATTAACAACTCGACGATTTTTATATCAGCGTGCATGGCTGCTAAGTGGAGAGCCGTACAGTAATCTATGTGTTGATGCGTAAAGTAATGGAGACACCCCTTATTGACCTTGATGCCGGCATCCAGTAACAATTGGACGGCCTTTGCATGATTGTTTATGACAGCTAAGTGGAGAGCCGACTGGCTCATTTTATCAGTGATATCGAGATTCACCCCTTCGGTATGAATCAGCTTTTCCAGGCTTTCGATATGGCCCATGGCAGCGGCGATGTGCAGTGGTGTTTTGCCGTTCTTATCGGTAGCATTGATGTCTAACAAGGTCCGGAAGGTCGGGTCATTCACCCCATCGGTATGAATCAGCTTTTCCAGGCTTTCGATATGGCCCATGGCAGCGGCGATGTGCAGTGGTGTTTTGCCGTTCTTATCGGTAGCATTGATGTCTAACAAGGTCCGGAAGGTCGGGTCATCCAGAAATTCCGTAGAATTTTTACGGGCAGCAGTGAGCAGTAAGGAAGTCATATCTGCTCCCTTCGTCAGCAGAATTTCCTTTAACTCTTCGTTTTTCGCCAGAACGGCGTAATACAAGGCACTGTTAAAGTCTTTCGCCCCCTCATTGATCAAGCATAAAAGGGAGTTCGTATGCCCCTGTTGGGCGGCAGCGCACAGGGCATCATCATAATTTCTTGCTCCCAACTTGATCAGGGGTTTAAGGCACTGCAATTTTCCCTGCGCGGCAGCTTCGCGCAGGGCTCCATCAAGATCTTCAGCTCCCAATTTTTCCAGGGGTTTAAGGCACATCATTTGTCCCTGCGCGGCGGCTTCGCGCAGGGCACCGTCAAGATCTTTAGCCCCCAATTTTTTCAGGGGGGTGAGGCACTGCACTTGCCCTTGCCCGGCAGCAGCACGCAGGGCATCATCAAGGTTGTTTGCCCCCGCTTTGACCAGGATGTCAAGGTGCTGCGTTTGCCCCCGTTTGGCAGCATTGAGCAGGGAGTCATTAAAGACAGGTTGGCCAGCGGGTATAGCACTGAAAAGGTGTCTAAGGAGTTCAGTATTGTCCTCCAGGGCAGCAATGTGCAGGGGTGTCTCCCCATGTTGATTGGCAGTATTAAGTAGCGTGGTTACATAATCAGGTGGTTCGTCATCAGCGACGTTGCTCCTGTCCGGACCAATCAATGGCAGTGCCGATTGCCCGCTTGCACATTCCCGTTGGTTAAGACTTGTTGACACCTGCTGTGCATCGTAAGGCTGCTCGGTGATGCGGGTGCAAGAGGTTTCGACCAGTAAACGCCCAGCAAGCTGCCCTATGTCATCATTTTTATCATTTTCAAAGAAACCAAAATTTTCGGAGGCATTGGCTACGTTGCCCTTGGCACTACCTATCGTCTCGTTATTCATCGCTTTGCCCTACTTCAGGATTAAAAACCGTATTTAGGATTAAATACTGTAGTTATGACAATTAGCAGAATATAAGGTTCCATAAAGCAGGATTTTTCACGGTTTTTTTTGAATGCGTAATTTGCAACAGAGGATTTTTTGTTGAAAAAACCGAGTTCACTCAGGTAGTCCAAGTCTTGCAGAGTGACTCTTCACGTGGTAACGGTGACCGGAAAAAATCAGATTAAAAATACTCATGACCGGCTATGACGATCATGAGTATTTGGTTCCAGAAATAGTAATAATCCTGGACGAGATTTAACCTTTCATATTGCGTTAGTGTTTATTTGCTTTTAAAAAGTCTTTAAGTAGTTTCCTGCAATTATTGTCAGCAAGATCCAGAGCCGTTTGGCCTCTGTCATTTTTCTGTTTGACCTCAATGCCAACAGCAGTGTCCAGCAACATCTCGACGATCTTTGTATTACCTTCTTGAGCAGCTATGTGGAGAGCTGTATCGCCATTGTTATCTTTTTGATAGGCCTTGATGTCTTTAATGGCCAGTAATTGCCTGACGGCGTCTGGAATATTCGTGTAGGCAGCAACATGGAGAGGTGTCCAGCCCTCTTTACCCCCCTCATTTACCGCGATGTCGCTAGTTTTCAGTAACTCCTCCACGATCGTACTGTCGGCTGCATTGTATTTGTAGAGAGCATAGTGGAGAGCGGTAAAGTGATTTACATCCTTCACATTGACATCGATGCCGTCAGCTTTCAGTAACATCATGGCGGTGTCTGTACGATTATTAAAGACAGCGAATTGGAGAGCCGTATCGCCGGATTTATCAGTGATATTGATATTCACTCCATCGGTTTTAAGCAGCTTTTCCAGGCTTTCGGTAAAGCCCATGGCAGCGGCGATATGCAGTGGTGTTTTGCCGTCCTTATCGGGAGTATTGATGAAAGCCGAGATGATCTGGTCATTCAGCTGCTCCACAGAATTTTGCGTGGCAGCAGTGTGCACTAAGGTAGTAATATCCGCTCCGTTATCAATCAGATGGTCCCGGATCTCATTGTTTTTATTCAGGACAGCGAAATACAAAGCATTGTTAAGGTTTTCCGCTCCCTCTTTGATCAAGAGTGGCAGGGACTTGCTTTGCCCCTGTTCGGCGGCAGCGCACAGGGCTCCATTGAGATTATTTGCTCCCTGATTGATCAGGGGTTTGAGGCACTGGGTTTGTCCATGCCTTGCGGCTTCGCACAGGGCCATGTTAAGGACTTTTACGTTATCATCCGTTCTGATCAGTGGGTGGAGGCAATGTGCTTGCCCCTGTGCGGCGGCAGCACACAGGGCATCGTCAAAGTTGTTTGCTCCCGCTGTGATCAGGATTTCAAGGCAATGCCTTTGCCCCGATTTGGCGGCTTCTTTAAGGGCGTTATTAAGGGTAGATTCGTCGGGTTGTTTGCTGATCAGGAATTGAAGATGTTCAGCATTGCCCTCCCGGGCAGTGTTGACCATGTCTTCACTGAATTCGTCGTTCTTTTTCAGTATTTGCCATATATCGGTGCGGCGTTGCTGTTCAGCAGTGTGCAGGGGTGTTTCACTATGGTGGTTGGGTTTAATTGATTTGCCGTCAATGACGCTGCTACGGCCCGGATCAATCGGCAGTGATGGTTGCTTGTCTGCACATCCGCGTTGGTCAAGACTGATTGACTTCTGCTGTCCATCGTCAGGCTTTTTGATAATGCTTTTCGGGGTGTCAGAGGTTTTGACCAGTGAGTGCCCATTAAGTTGTCCTCCGTTATACTCGTCGTCACTCTTATAGTTAACATCGACATTTTCCAGGTTGAACCTGACTCTGCGCACATTGCTAATATCACTATTATTCATCACTTTGCCCTACTGTAGGATTTAAGACTGTGGTTTTGACAACGAACAGAAGGGGAAATTCCACAAAACAGAAATTTTTCACGCTTTTTTTTTGAAAACGCAATTATCAGCAGAGGATTATTCTTATCCTCAATTTTGTCCCGGCCCTGTATAAATACCAGTGATAATATGTACAATCGTACACACTTTGATGGCTGTAAAATGGCTTATTTATCAACGTTTGAGTGGTTATAAAAACGAGTACAAACGTGCAGAAAAAAGTGAGCAATATAATACTGATTAATGTGACTGGCCGAGACCAGCCGGGACTCACCTCATCCATAACCTCTATTATGGCCAACTACGGTCTGGAAATTCTGGATATTGGTCAATCGGTCATCCACGATACCCTGACCTGGGGCATTCTTGTCCGTCTGCCAGACCTGGCTTCAGGTCATGGTGATTCCGCTGCTGTTGCCAGCAGAATGCTTAAAGATCTTCTGTTTCATTTCCATGAAAGTGATTTGCAGTTTAGTTATCAACCAGTATCCGAAGATGATTACGAGCACTGGGTCTCTGAGCAAGGCAGGAATCGTTATATATTGACCCTGTTATCCCGTCATGTCACCGCGGAGCAAATCGCCAGAGTCTCTGGTATTACCGCCGCGCATGGACTGAACATTGACCATATTTCCCGCCTTTCCGGTCGACGATCGCTGCGCAATGATAACCAGACGGATGAAAAAAACGGCCATCGTTCATCATGCCTGGAGTTTTCGGTCCGGGGTACAGCCCCTGATCAGGAAAAGCTAAGGGCTGACTTTCTCAATCTTACCGCTGACCTGGATGCTGATGTGGCATTTCAGGAAGACAGTATTTACCGGCGTAACCGTCGGCTGGTTGTTTTTGATATGGACTCCACCCTGATCGAAGCGGAGGTTATCGACCTTCTGGCGGAGGCCGCAGGTGTGGGTGACCAGGTGGCAATGATCACTGAGAGAGCCATGCAGGGTGAGCTGGATTTTAATGACAGCTTTCGTGAACGTCTGGCGATGCTAAGAGGGCTGGATGAGTCTGTGCTGGGCGATATTGCCAGACAGCTGCCGTTAACCGAAGGTGCAGAAACGTTGATTCGCACCCTGCGTTCACTGGGCTATCGTACGGCTATTCTATCCGGTGGGTTTACCTATTTTGCCCGCTATCTTCAGGAAAAACTGGGCATAGACTATATCCATGCCAATGAACTGGACATGGTGGATGGCAAGGTTACCGGCCTGGTGAAAGGCGACATTGTTAATGGTGAGCGAAAAGCCACACTACTGAAGCAGATTGCCGCTGAAGAGGGTATTTCCCTGAATCAGGTTATTGCGGTGGGTGATGGTGCCAATGATCTGCCAATGCTCAGTGTGGCCGGGCTGGGAATTGCCTTTCGGGCCAAGCCGATGGTGAAACAAAGTGCCCGGCAGTCAATTTCCACCCTGGGGCTGGATAGTATTCTGTATCTGTTGGGCTTTAGTGAGAAAGATCTGGAGTCTCTTAACCCGGATATTTCATAAACTGCCTCGAATCTCGCACAGGACTTTGTCGCTCTGAGGGATTTTGTGAGGGAGCGCCGTACCGGGGAGTACGGTCGACTGAGCAAAATCCCTTAGAGCGGCAAAGGACAAGCGAGATCGGGAGCTCGTTTATGAAATATCCGGGTTAATACTCCTGACTGAGAAAAGGTGTTCGCGATGGATGAGTGGATAAGCTGGCAGGATCATTGCCCGTATTGTGGAGAGCCAATCGAACTGCTGTTGGATGCTGGCTTCACGGAGACGGATGAATCATTGCTTTACACTGAAGATTGTCAGGTGTGCTGCCGTCCCATCGTTGTGACGCTGACCATCGATGAAGACGGTAACCATCATTGTCAATTAACGACAGAGTCTGGCTTTTGATATGAAAGGTAATATGAACATCATAAGTACATGGAGCAAGCAAGCCTCAACGGCTTTGGTCATGGCTACCGTCGCTTTTATCAGCAGTGTCAGTGTCAGCGAAGCAAAAACTACCACCTGGCAGGAAATCGTTGAGGAATCAAAAGGGCAGACGGTTTATTTCAATGCCTGGGGGGGAAGCGAGCAGATCAATGATTATATTGACTGGGCTACCGATCAGGTAGATAAACGCTACGGTATTGCACTGAAACATGTCAAAGTCAGTGATACATCAAATGTCGTAAGTCGCGTACTTGCGGAAAAAGCAGCCGGACGAAACAGTAATGGCACCGTTGATCTGGTATGGATTAATGGTGAAAACTTTCGTTCAATGAAGCAAAACGGCCTGTTGTTTGGTCCTTTTGTTCAGGACTTACCCTCGTTCAAGGGCGTGGACCCAGAAGAGAACCCCTCCACGGTGCTCGACTTTGGTGAGCCTGTTGATGGCCTCGAAGCGCCCTGGGGGATGGCACAACTGGTGTTTATTTATGACACCGATTCGTTTTCCCGAAAAGAAACGGTCCCGCCAGCCAATGCCTCAGAACTTCTTGAGTTTGCCAGAAAGCATAAAGGGCGTGTGACGTACCCCTTGCCCCCCGATTTTGTCGGTACGACGTTTCTGAAGCAGTTGTTGAGTGAGTTGACACCAGAACCTGGTGTGCTGTTAAAGCCCGTTTCTGAGGCGGATTTCGATGCGGTAACCTCTCCTTTATGGCGATATCTTGATGAACTTCACCCTTTATTGTGGCGAGAGGGCGAGACGTTCCCAGCCAACAATCTGGCGCTGACGCCCATGTTGGACGACGGTGAAATTTTACTCTCAATGACCTTTAATCCAGCCTATGCCAGCTCTGCTATTGCCAATGGGGAGCTGCCAGACACGGTGAGAACATACGTCCATAATGCGGGCACATTGGGAAACACTCATTTTCTGGCGATTCCTTTCAACAGTGATTCTGCCGGGGCAGCACAGGTCGTCATTAATTTTCTGCTATCACCGGAGGCACAGGCACACAAAGCGAATCCGGATGTCTGGGGAGACCCTACGGTGCTCAGCATGAGCCAGTTAAAGGGAATTGAACGCAAACGCTTTACGAGTTTGCCCCTGGGGCCGGCAACCCTGTCGCCTGAAGCGTTAGGTAAAGTGCTTCCGGAACCCCACAGCTCCTGGGTCGCTGAACTTGAGGATGCCTGGAAGGCAAGATACCGCCAGTGAGTTTATTGATAAAGTGTGAACAGCAGGTATTTGTCAGGTCTGTTTCACGGTTACTTGCTTTAGGGTTGGTGGCTCTGTTTTTATTCCCGGTCCTGGCCGGGTTGGGCAGTATTATGCTGCCTGCCTTTGGGTATATGCCGGTCCTGGGGTTTGACACATTCAGCTTTTCTTCCTGGCAAATGCTGCTGGAAACACCCGCGCTTATCGAGATGCTGTTGCTCAGTCTCTGGACCTCTGTTGCATCCACTTTGTTATCCCTGTTCCTTGCTTTTGGTGTGATCTGTTGCACCTGGGGCACCCCCCTTTGGCATAAGGTTCAGCGGTGGCTGGCACCCTTGATGGCTGTGCCCCATGTGGCACTGGCTTTTGGGGTTATGTTTGTGTTGATGCCCAGTGGTTTGCTGGCCCGGCTTATTGCTGTTTTTGCCGGGTGGAGCTTTCCCCCTGACTGGCAGACGATCCAGGATCAATACGGCATAAGCCTGATACTGATTCTGATTATTAAAGAAACCCCTTTTTTGCTGTTTATGATGGCGACGTCTGTCGTGCAGTTGCCCGTCGCCGATACGCTGAAACTGGGCGGAAGCCTGGGATACCAGCCAGGTGTTATCTGGCTTAAGCTGATCTGGCCGCGCCTCTACCCGATGATTCGTTTGCCAGTGTATACCGTATTGGCGTTCGCCATCTCTGTGGTGGATGTGGCACTGGTGATTGGGCCTGCAAACCCTCCGACATTTGCCGTACAGATTTTTCAGTGGATAAATGATCCGGATTTGAGCAAAAGCCTGCTTGCCGCATCGGGCAGTGTGCTCTTGTTGCTGCTGGTGGCCTCTGTTATTGGTGCTTTTCACCTGACGGAATGGACCATGAACAGACTGCTCAGATACTGGTTGATCAATGGGTACCGTGGTCGGTTCAGTGGTCTCTGGCTGTCGTTCAGCAGGAAAGTCTGGCAGGGTTTGGTGATGCTGTTTCTGTCAGGTGGGGCTGCTCTGCTGATCTGGTCTTTTGTCTGGCGCTGGCGATTCCCTTCTCTCTGGCCAGACTGGTCTTTACGAAGCTGGCAGCGAGCCTGGGAGGGTATCAGTGAGCCCATTGTGAACTCCCTGCTGATCGGCGTGACCGCCACGCTGGCGGCCAACATTATCTCGGTTATTTTGCTGGAGCTGAATGATCTCCAGCGACAAAACAGTGAATCTGCCGGAAAGTGGCTGGCCCTGCTGACCAGGGGGGCCATGTATATTCCATTACTTTTGCCGCAAATGACTTTTCTGTTTGGTGTTCAACTACTTCTGCTGCAATGGGGAGCTGAGGGTCACTGGTTGACGGTCACCGGACTGCATTTGCTGTTCGTATTGCCCTACTGCTTTCTGAGTTTGTCAGGCCCCTGGCAGCATTATGATCAGCGTCACAGTCTTCAGGGACTGTTATTATCCGGGTCCTGGCTGAAGACCTTTTTGCGGGTGAAACTGGGCATACTCTGGCGTCCGGTGATGGCCAGTCTGGCGTTGGGTTTTGCGGTGAGTATTGCCCAATATCTGCCGACCCTGTTTGCCAGTGCTGGCCGGGTGGAGACAGTGACAACCGAAGCCATCAGTCTGGTTTCCGGCGGAAATCGACGGTTGATTGGTGTCTACGGGCTTGTTCAAATGCTCCTGCCTTTCATTGCTTATGCCATGGCTTTTTTCCTGAGCTATTGGACAATCAGACATGGACGTTTTGCCAGGAGACTCCACTCTTGAGCCTGATTCTTGATCAAATTGATATTACGCTGAATGGCCAGAAGCTGTTGGATAACATCTGTTGTTGCGTGGACGACGGTGAAGTGCTTTCGGTATTGGGTCCCAGTGGTTGCGGTAAAAGCAGTTTGTTAAATCTGATTTGCGGGACGCTGCCAAACAGCTTTGGTTGCTCAGGGCAGGTGATTCTGGACGGGGTAGTACTGAATAACCTGCCGCCCTATAAACGACAGGTAGGTCTGCAGTTTCAGGACCACCTGTTGTTTCCCCATATGACGGTGGGTGAGAATCTGGCTTTTGCGCTGCCTGCGCACTACCGGAAATCCCAGCGCCGGGAAAGAGCAGAGCAGGCACTGGCTGACTGCGGAATGTCGGGCTTTTTCGAGCTGAATCCATCCATGTTGTCCGGTGGCCAAAAAGCAAGAATCAGCCTGATGCGAACGCTGTTATCGGAACCCAAAGCCCTGCTGCTGGATGAGCCTTTTTCCAAGTTGGATGCAACACTGAGAAGCAGTTTTCGGCACTTCGTCTTTCAACAGATTCAGAGCCGAAGCATTCCTGCGCTTATGGTGACCCATGATGAACAGGATATTCCTGATAAAGGCTTATTGCTTAAGCTCTGATCATTGATTTTGAACTGGGTAAAAATAGATCGTTATTGGCAAAGAAATCAGAGGTTTCAAAGCCCCGGGGTAGCTCAGGGTAAGGTGATCTGAGAATCAGAGCCATACTATTGTCAGTGTCGGTTAAATGGACTGCGTGCTCGAACTGGGTTGCATCCATTATGTAAAAATGGCCGGGTTCATTCGATTCAATGGTGGTCAGCTGATCATTGTTTCGTATGGTTAGCGTTCGTTGACCGGCCAGATTGATACAAGCCACCAGCTGGCCTACCTTGCCCTTATCCACATGCCAGCCAAGACAGTGATTCGATGGTAGCATGGCGTTGTTTTCAGGGTTTTCAGATCGGCGACAATAAAAATTAATAGACGTCAGGCGCAGGGCATTCTGGCCAAAATAGCGTTTAATATCAGGGTTGAGGGTGTGAAGATGATTCACCAGATGAGCAATGGTGGCATGGCTGGCAGCCAATATTGCGCGGTCCGGTTCTTCTGCTGGCATCGGGATTGCCCACGAGCGTACAAGCCCAGCATCACCATGACACATGAACGTGGCTTGTGTACTCGGTAGTTTTGCCAGATAGGCTTCCCACCTGGGAACGAGACTGCCTGTAGCATTGCCTTGTCGGGCTATTATTTCGTGGTACGGGAAGCCCATGGCCTCTATATCACGATTAATGCCTGTGATTATTGCCGGGTCAATATAGCCGGTCATGATCGTTTCCTGAGAACCGCGAATATTGGGTGCATTAATTTTCTGGCATTTATAGGCAGCACGGCGTCCTTTGTTGGGAATTGTGGGGCTGATTTCTTTTCCGTTGGTCTCCGGAAGGGGTAATCGAAGCAATCTGGTCGGCAATGGTCGTAATGAAATGGTTCTTTGTTTATTCCCTGTTGCAGTCGCTTTAGTGGTTGGGTTATCCATTGTGGATAAGCAAGACTGACCGGGTTTGTCCTGGTTATTATTCTTTCTTATCTTTTTCCCCTTGAGGAACGCATCGGACAAAGGATGCGCAGAAACAAAGGTCTCAGTAGCTGTATGAGGCCTTTTGTGAGAACGAAGAATCATAAAGAGTAAAATCCATGATATTTTTATTCGAACGATTAATATAGAAGAACGATCAGAAATTGCTTAACTAAACCAGACAGGACCGTTACACATCCTGTCTGTCATTCTTAGGGTAGGCATTAAGCGCCTACTCCCGGCTTCGGGAAGCTAAAGACGTAACCACGAAGGACACGAAGAGCACAAAGAAGAGCTTTTCTTATCCTTCGTGATCTTTGTGTCCTTCGTGGTTCCATCCGAAACCCAATGAAAATAGTGGGGTAAGCTTAATGTCCACCCTAACGTCTGTTTACTTCTGTCAGCCAAAGTCAAAGTCCATCGCTTCCATTGGTCCCTGAATATAATACCCCTGCGCGTAATCAACACCCATTCGCCACAAGTGTGCCAGTGTCCGGGTACTTTCCACCTTTGGCACAATACTGCGAATATTATGTTCTTTGAGGATATCCAGCATTTTGATGATGTTCTCATCACTGTTTTCGTCCAGCTTGCTGGTGAAGCTGCCGTCCAGGCGCACAAACTGGATATCAAGGTGCTTCAGTATCTTCATGGAACGGGAGTCACCCTGAAATCGGGTAATGGCCAGCTGGCAGCCAATATTGTGAATAGCTTCAGCAAAATCCACAATGCGTTTCAGCTGCTGGAGCACGATGGACTCTGGCAGTTGCAGGACAATACTGTCAGGCGGCAAATCTGTCGCTTTCAACAGGCCGGAAAGATACTGGGCTAACTCGGTTCCCTGGATGGACAGGTGACTCAGGTGAATCAGCAACCGAACGCTTTGTCCCTGTTTATGGACCTGTGCCAACTGGCGCACGCATTGACGAAGAACCCAGCGATCGATATGCGGCATCAGGCTGGAGGATTCTGCCGCCGCCATAAACGTGCCAGCTTCTACCACTTCTCCCTGGTGGGAGTGCAGGCGCAGGAAGACTTCATACTGTTTTTCTTCGGAACCGGTAATGTTGATGACAGGCTGGAACAGCAGACGGAATGAATCCTGGGACAAAGCCTGACGGATCATGGCCTGTACATCGCCATCCCTGGCTTTCTCATCGAGTTCTTCCGTTTTGGAGTAGCGGCAAAGACGTTCGGCATTTTTAATGGCGCGCTGGCAGGCACTTTCTGCATTATTTAACAGTATGGTGACGCCTTGCTGATGCTCTTTAACCGCAAAACCGATACTGACTGTCGCTGTGAGCGTTTCATCTTCACTACCGAACAGGTGCTCATCAATGGCACTTTGCAAGGTGATGAGGCGTTTTTGGACATCATCCGGATTACCTGCTGTTTCAACCAGCAAAAAGCTGTCATCGGTGTAATGGCAGACAGCGGCAGCGGGGAAGAGTTCCTCAGCCATCCGCACAATGGATTCCTGTATGGAGATAATGCCGTCAATACTGGCTTCTTGTCGTAAATTCTGGAAGTCATCCAGCTGTATCCAGGCCAGTGTTGCCTCTGTTGCTGCTGTAACCGCAGATGCGGCTTGCTCAAGAAACTGTTCTTTCGTGTCTGCACTGGCCTTATGGTTCACCGGCTGGCTGAGTACGGGAACCATTACCGGTAACAGAATCAGCTGGATGCAGGGTTCATCATCGTATTGCGCAGCGGATAAGCGAAGGCTGACGGGGGTACTGTGGCCATCGGTATGAACCAGCTCACATTCAACCGGGTCAATCGTTTGGTTGGTCCCAAACTGCTTCAACATCTGCCTGATCTCAGCTTGATGTTGTGCGGCGATTATATCGATCAGGGGTATGCCCGCCAGATCATCGGCATGGTCGTAGCCCGTGAGCTGAAGATACGCAGCATTGGCATCCACATGCATGCCATCGTGAATATAGGCGATGGCTTCAGAGGCATTGGCCAGTAACAGTTGGCAACGTTTGTTGGACTCGTTCAGCTCCTGGCGTGCATTGCTGAGGTTTCGCCTGTCTTCCAGGCTGGTGAGCTCACGGAGAACGGCGTGCAGTATATGCTCTTCATTGGCACTGGGTATCGCGTCTCTGGCTCCGGCAGATAGCCAGGTAGAAGTACGCTGAGGATTGTATTCCGGCAGGGTGACAATAACCGGAATATCCTTCTGGTGTTTTTCAATGATGGCCAGTACCTGCTGTGCATTAAGCCTGGTGGTTTCTTCAGCGCTGAGCACGACATCCCATGGCTGCTCTGACAGGGCCTCCTCCATGGTTTCGATGGAAGCAATATGTTGTACCCGGTGAGGCAGGCCCGCATTGCGAAACAACTTTACCCAGCGTTCCACATCGTTTGGCGAGTCTTCCAGGGCAAGCAAGCGTAGGGTTTGTCGGCGGTAATTCATGGGAGATTGATCACTATTATTTTGAATGAGGCAGCTCTTACGTCAGCAGATGCTCCCTGAAACGGTATGAGCCTGTTTCAACATCTTACGACAAGCGCAATTCAAAGGTATAGAGTGCTCCCACGGAATTGTGACCGGCACCGGGAACTTGATTACCGGGATCAGAAACCATAAAAGTTTACCCAAACAGCTTGAATTGGTACTGGCTCCAGGTTGGCGTTGTATTCATGCAGCTCATAAGTTGACCTTTCAGCAGGGTGTCATTCTGAATCAACTCAAACTTGGCTCCCTCCCTGCCGGAGAGATTTGGTATGACCAGAGAGGGCGCGTTGGGGTCGGTTAACATCAGTGATCTCTGGAAGTGGCTGGCTGCCTGAGTTTTGTGTATCAAGGATATGGCCACTGGTTCTACTGATGGGGTGAAGAGATTGACACCAAAAGTTACTTCATTCTGCGCTGAAATACCCAGCCAACGCACACTGTACAGGGCCCAGGGTGACACTTTATCCGGACGGATGCCAAGAAGTTCACCGGCATGAAACTGTTTGGGTAACTTGCTGTTGATTTTCAGGCAGAGCCCGGTGTTGCTGGTATTGATGATCTCGGCTGGCAAGACAGAGAGGTGGTTGTTACCCGGGGTCTCTTCCGTATTAAAGGCAATTCTCTCACCCGCTGAAGGGCTGTTTTGTTTATCTCTGATTTCAGCGTCATGGGCCTGTGACCAGATATCATCAGATGCCTCTGAGAAGCTACTCTTGCCAGCAGCATCAGAATGAACGGCAATAATATCCTCAAAGCGTCGTTTACCTGAGAGATGATAATGAAGCGCGGTAAATCCAAAGCAGGTTTCACATGGGTCCGAAGCAGCTCTGCGCGGACCGGATCGCTTTTGGATCGGTCCCCAGCTTGATATGAGATGTTGGATCAATTCCGTTGGCAACACATTTGCCGCTTTGGGATCTTCTTTTATTTTTGCCAGGTGCGCCGTCAATACCCGGATATTCAGACCAATCACGCCGGGATGCACTTTATCAGGCTCTGGTAATGCATATTCAAGGCCTCCGTCACTGTTGAGACGTACAGAAAAATAGGTTTTCAGGCCAGACTCGGGCTGGATTTTGCCGTGGCTGATCCAGAGGCTTAACATTTGCCAGACCTGCTGGATTTCACCGGGTGATAATTGATCGGTATTACTGCGTGACAGCATCAGGGCACGTTTATAGAGGTTTTCCAGCGACATGGGGCTGGATTTGGGGTCATAAGGATCTTCCTGTTGGAAGCCCTGATGATTATGGCGTGCGGCAAGCTGGTATAGCGTATGCAGTTCAAGCCACAGGCGTTCAGGTGCAGGGCGATAAAGCAGGCAATGGAATAAATACGCTGCTGCACTCTCCGAAACAGCCCGATGCAGCGCGGCTGCAAGTAAATTGGCATGCTCTTTATTATCCAGACAGCACTGAACCACGGCTTTATAGACGTTTGCCAACCCCATATACAGGCGCTTGCACAGATCAAACCAGCTTTGCTGACTTGATGCAAATGTAATGTATCGCTGTAGATGTCGTTGATAGCTATTGGCGGCGGTTGACAGTGCAGGCGACCGGATGGCTTCTGCGAGGGCAAATAGCTCGTCGGGGGGACAGTCAAGCCTGCTCAGTTCATCCAGGGCGTGGACCAGGCGCTCTCCACTTTGCTGGTGATCTGTGAGAGGTAGTCCTTTCAGCCACTGTTTCAGCTTATTGCTGTTTGATGCTGCCCCATCAGGACAAAAAGAGAGAGAATTGAGGCTACGGCTGGGCAGCTCCAGGTGAGGAGTATTTGCAGATTCCATTCTTAAATTCCAATAGCGGGGCTATGACATCCTGTCAGTAACGGTTCTTGAGCAATCTTTTTATTGAATCAATGTCGCCTTTCCGGGTGATAGCGTTACCAGTAACACTCCACCCATTTATTTCCAGTAGCGAACTCTGTATTTATGATAATTATGCTGAGACGAATATACCAGTCCAGCAAGCTTTATCACTTTTAGTAAATTGTACGACTAATGTCTGACTTTTTATTGAGAAGTGTCAGAGTATCCATGTTTTGCCGGGTCTGCCGGGAATCTCCCGAACCAGTCTGGGCACCAGATAGCCCGGACAGTTAGCCATAACCTCTTGTATCAGACGAGTCGCTGTAACGTCCGGCACATCAAAATGAGCGGCACCGTGCACCGGGTCTAGCAGGTGCAGGTAGTAAGGGAGTACGCCAGCTTTAAACAGCGCTTCGCCAAGCTGAATAAGCGCCGAAGCACTATCATTAACGCTCTTAAGCAACACAGCCTGGTTCAATAATGTTACGCCTGCCTGTTTGAGCCGGAACATGGCTTCACGAACGCTGTCATCAATCTCGTTGGCATGGTTGGCATGAATCACCATCACTGGTTGCAGGCGCTGTCTGGCAAACCAGTTGATCAGTTCATCGGTGACCCGGTCAGGAATCACCACGGGCAAACGGGTATGAATGCGCAGTGTGGCCACATGATCAATAGCGTTCAGCTCGGCAGCAATGTTCGCCAACCGGCGGTCATTGTTGGCCAATGGGTCCCCGCCACTGAGAATCACCTCCTTTATGCTGGTATCAGAGCGAATGTACTCTATGGCATTGCGCCAGCTGTCCTGGTCCAGCCGATTATCCTGGTACGGGAAATGGCGGCGAAAGCAGAAGCGGCAGTTCACCGCACAGGCCCCGCCGACAATTAGCAACAGCCTGCCATGGTATTTATGGATAACCCCATCGGTTGGATTCTGCGACTGTTCTGCCAGTGGGTCCAGGCCATAACCCTCAATGTGTTGGCACTCTTCGCCAACAGGCAGAACCTGCCTCAACAACGGGTCGTCAGGGTTCCCCGGCACCATTCGCTGGATATAGGCATGGGGTACTCTCAGTGAAAATTCCTGACAGGCTTTCAGTGCCGGTGATAATAGCGCCGGACTCAACTGCAACATGGCCAGCAACTGCTCCGGGGAGGTGATGGCCCCTGCCAGTTGTGCCTGCCAGCAGCCGAAATCGCTGATTGTCTGCGTACTTATCTGCGCCCTCGACTGCACACTGAGCTCCGAACGGGTTATCATAGGGGTTTTTGATCTCCTGGTAAGGTCCAATGGCTAGTTATAGTACCAATGAGTTTCGTTCTGGTCTTAAAGTAATGCTCGAAGGCGATCCCTGCTCGATCATTGAGAACGAATTTGTAAAACCTGGCAAAGGTCAGGCATTCAACCGGGTTAAATTCCGTAACCTGATGTCCGGTCGCGTCTGGGAACGTACGTTCAAATCCGGCGAAAGTCTGGAAGCGGCAGACGTTATGGACCTCGATATGGAATACCTCTACACCGACGGTGAATTCTGGCACTTCATGATGACTGATGGTTCCTACGAACAACATGCAGCCAGCCGTGAAGCCGTGGGTGATACCATCGATTGGCTCAAAGAGCAGGGAGTATACTCGGTTACTCTTTATAATGGTTCCCCTCTTTCGGTTTCTGCACCTAATTTTGTCGAACTCCAGGTGGTGGAAACCGATCCGGGCCTGAAGGGCGATACAGCCCAGGGCGGCTCCAAGCCAGCCAAGCTGAGCACCGGCGCGGTGGTTAAGGTGCCCCTGTTTATTGTTGAGGGTGAAGTCCTCAAAATTGATACCCGTACTGGCGAATATGTGGGTCGTGTGAAGTAATTTATGCCCCCCGTGGGGTGGTGCTCCCGCTGCCCCATCTTGTTTTTGTTCTGCTGTTTTTTTGTACTATGTACGTACAATGTTCTGCGCGGTCTATGTAAAAACGCATATTCCACTACTTTACTGTCGATTAAATTGCCTGTGTTTTCCGTATCAGGTACTTCTCCATAGTCCATGGGTTTTCATGGCGAGTCCTGCTCGGGCTCGACTGAACTCAATCATTATTATCTATAAATGGCATCACCCATTGTGGTGATATATTTGCAAGAGCGGTTCCTTGAAAATAACCATTCTGTCCACTTAGTCAAAAAAATACGATTTCATTTGGTTAACTACTTACCTATCAGGGCAAGCTGGTCTTTGATAACAAACAAATTACCGATGACGGGGTGAGTTTGAGTACCTCTGGGGTGAAACCTGGTGTTTGGTATTGATACCTTCACCCCTGGTGAAGTTAAAGGCAATCCGCTCAGTTATACCCTGGCCAGCCTGAGCAGTAATGAGCAGGTGCAGCAAACCCTGCTACTTTTGGCAGGGTTTGTTTTTTCAGCTCTACAACTACCGACACAATTCACTTACCTTAAATAATGAATATTACTCAGGAGCAATTTATGGCCAATGATGTATGGCACCCATCGGCTTCAATGATGGCGCTTAAAGAACGAGCGCGGTTACTGCAAAAGACCCGGGCTTATTTTGATGCTCAGGGGGTCATGGAGGTAGAAACCCCGATGCTGTCCGGCAGCGCCACTGTGGATGTTTATATAGACAGCTTTGCCACAGAGTTCAGCCCCATTGGTCATGGCCAGTCACAGCTTTGCTACCTGCACACCTCGCCGGAGTTTGCCATGAAGCGGCTGCTGGCAGCGGGCAGTGGCGATATTTACTCTCTCGGGCGAGTCTTCAGAAATGGAGAAGCTGGAGGGCGGCATAATCCGGAGTTCACCCTGCTGGAATGGTACCGGGTTGGTATGAATGACCGGCGGTTGATGGATGATGTTGCCGATTTGCTGAGTAGTGTCTGCAACTTCCGGGAGGTCCGGCGCTGCAGCTATGGTGAGCTGTTTGCAGAGTACCTGGGAGTCAATCCATACATCGCATCGGATGAAGCGCTGAGCCAGCTGGTCAGGGATAAGGTGGATGCCAAACTTCAGGGGCTTGAAAGAAGTGACTGCCTGGACCTTCTGTTCTCAAAATTTATTGAGCCGAACCTTGGGTCCACAGATTCAGAAGTGCTGGAAGGCTACTTTGTCTATGACTACCCGGCCACCATGTCAGCACTGGCCAGGTTATCCACCAATCGGGATGGGCATCCGGTAGCTTCACGCTTTGAACTGTTTGTTAACGGGGTCGAGCTGGCCAATGGCTACCATGAACTGCTCAATGCAGAGGAGCAGAAGCAACGCTTTGAAGAAGAGCAGCAAAAGCGTCAGGAGAGAGGCTATGACATCTACCCCTACGACAAAAACATGGTAGCGGCACTGGAACACGGAATGCCCGACTGTGCAGGCGTAGCGATGGGCATTGACCGGCTTCTTATGTTGATGCTTGGTACAGGCAATATTGCAGATGTGCTGGCATTTGATTTCAGCCGGGCATAATGAATGGCACCGCAACAAGTGTGCAGTTGGTGACTCCCTAAAAGATGTACGGGTGGATAGAGAGATCTTTTATTGCATCAACCTGAAATAAAAATACTTGTCATTACATTTGGTTTGTGTAGAATGCGCCGCTCTTCCACGGGCTAACCTGAAACGGTCACCCACGGATCAGTAGAATGAATCATCATCGTTGACCGGGAAGTGCGGTTTGAAAATGGGTTGTTTGGAAGTGAATGAAAAACAACCGGTTGACAAATCAAACCGGCGCGGTAAGATGCGCTTCCGCTGACAGGGCTTGAGAGCAACGTTAGCGAGTTGGAAAGCTTCTTTCTTCTTCGGAAAAACGAACGCTTGACAACGAAAGTCGCCACGGTAAGATAGGCGGCCTTGCTGATCGGCACTGACTGCTGAATCAGCGATTAAATCACCATGATTTAATCAGTTCTTTAACAAGATATCAGACAATTCGTGTGGGCGCTTGTGCGATGGCATCGGTTAATCAGTTCTCTTATAAAGAGCGCTGAGAACACTTTAAGATGCTTAATTGATCAAGCGAACATACCTGTAAATTCATGTACGTTTAATTGTGACATTGAGCCGTTGTTTTGTTCTTCGGAATGAAATGACAAAACGATTTAAACTGAAGAGTTTGATCATGGCTCAGATTGAACGCTGGCGGCAGGCCTAACACATGCAAGTCGAGCGGTAGCAGGAAGTGCTTGCACTTCGCTGACGAGCGGCGGACGGGTGCGTAAC
>NZ_JAGHQV010000280.1:0-927 GCF_017744175.1 Thalassotalea sp. G20_0
GAGAAAGCAGTATTTCTTGAGAAAGCTGAGCCGGGAGAGGCACCGCAGGAAAAACGCGTTATCAAGGCGGCGGAGCTTCCCAAACACCCCATTCCCAAATCTGCAGTGACCGTCAGCATGCTGGCCTGGATCATCATTGCCAAATATTGCGATGCCTTGCCATTGTACCGGCAGGAAAAAATACTGGCACGCTATGGCGGCTCCATTACCCGGACGACGATGGCCAACTGGCTGATCCGGTTGTCTCTGCAACTGCAGCCCCTGATCAACCTGATGGCAGACCATCAGCGGGCCGGGCACATCATGAATGCTGATGAAACCCGGATCCAGGTACTCAAGGAGTCCAGCAAATCACTCCACTCGGATAAGTACATGTGGGTGACTCTGGGAGGCCCACCGGGGCAACCGGCGGTGCTGTTCCATTACGATCCTTCCCGGGGCAAGGAGGTTCCCCTGCGCCTGTTCGAAGCGTTCAGCGGTTACCTGCAAACTGACGGTTATGCCAGTTACAGTGCTGTGTGCAAGCAAGAAGGCATTACCCAGGTTGGCTGTTTTGACCATGTGCGCCGCAAATTCACGGATGCCAAAAAAGGCGAGGCCAAACCGGGCAAAAAGGTGAGCAACAGCAAAGTCAGCAAGGCTGATGTTGCGCTGGCCAAAATCCGCAAGCTGTACGCCATCGAAGAGGATATCAGGGGGATGACTGCGGCGGAAAAACTGGCTCGCCGTCAACAGGAGAGCAAGCCGCTGCTGGATGATCTTCACCAGTGGTTGCTGAAAAACATCAGCCGACTGGTACCAGACAGTCTCACCCATAAAGCCATGGGCTATGCCCTGAACCAATGGTCAAAACTGGTCGTGTACTGTGAAGATGGCGACCTGAATATCAGCAATGCAGCGGCGGAAAATGCTATTCGCCCCTTTACT
>NZ_JAGHQV010000281.1:0-927 GCF_017744175.1 Thalassotalea sp. G20_0
GCAAATAACAGTCGCCTCCGATATAACAATGTCGTCTACGGACAGTGCTGAATCTCTGTGCTTTACTGTGAACGACGGTGGATCAGGTTTTAATGTAATCACCATGCTCAGTCAGATAGCGCAAACACTTCAGGCTCCACCCACCAACCTGTCAACGCTGCTTGCCGGTTACCTGGTACAGCTTGATCAGGCACAGAATCAGGCTGGCAGCGTTCATGCCGCCCTGGGAACCCGGATGAAAGCACTGGACGGCATTCGCAGTGACCATCACGAGGCCAGGTTGTACTTTCAGGAACAGGCGGGGCAGCTGGGTGATCTGGATTATATCAGTGCAATCAGCCATCTGAATCAGCAGAAAGTACAGTATGAAGCCGCTCTTAAAGGGCTTTCTGAAGTAGCGAACCTGTCGTTATTTGATTATCTCTAGGAGGCTGTTATGGCCATCAGTATCAACACCAATATTCCATCAATGCAAGCCCAGATCAGTCTGGAGCGGGCCCAGAACGGTCTTGATACAGCGATGCAAAGGCTCTCGACCGGTTATCGCATCAACAGTGCCGCAGACGATGCCGCCGGGATGCAGATCAGTAACCGGATGAGTTCACAAATTAATGGCTTGAGTGTGGCGGTGCGTAATGCCAATGACGGCATCTCTATTGCCCAGACGGCGGAAGGTGCCATGACAGAAACCGCGTCTCTGCTCCAGCGGATGCGGGACCTGGCAGTACAGTCCGCCAGTGACAGCAACAGTAGCGATGACCGGATTGCCCTGAACGGGGAGCTGAAACAGCTGGGGGCGGAACTGAACCGGATTGCCGAGTCCACCACCTTTGCCGGACAGAAGTTGCTGGATGGCTCGTTTGTTGATAAGAACATTCAGGTGGGTGCCTACGCCAATGAGGTTATTACCGTCTCAGTCAATAGTGT
>NZ_JAGHQV010000282.1:0-925 GCF_017744175.1 Thalassotalea sp. G20_0
TTTGATTAACAGTTGCCCTGTCAGCTCGCTTCGGGCCAGCTCAATGGGGGTGTCCGGGGTGCAGCGCAGTGCCCGGAGCTGGTCTTTGGGCGTCAGGGCAGGCAGGGGCTGCCACTGGTTATTCAGGGTCAGCGTAAACTTGCCGGGCAGTTCATCGGTGCCAAGGTCGGTCCGCCAGACGGTATCATCAGGCCATCCCGGCAAAGATGTTAGCGTGCCATCTGTCCAGTCAATGGGGTAGTTGCGCAACCGGCCGTCTTCATCCAGACGGGTCTCCAGAAAATAGAGACGATATTGGTTGGCATTGTAAGGATGTTGCGGGTAGTACCTGATGATGTTTAAGTGGGCGTAAGCCACAATATTGCCAAATTCGAAAGAGTAACCCAAATGCCGGTTTTTTTGCTTTACCGTTGACCCGCTGCTGATCTCCATGTTTTGTTGCTGCATGTTTTGCTGCATGGCTTGCACAACTGTTATGACGTCCACCTCTGTTGCCTCCGGTGTCACCGTGATTACCCGATCACTACAACGGAGTGCAGGCCCGAATGTTACCGTGATGGGCGTCAACAGTCCGGGCATGCTATTGGCCATGGCCTCAAGGTCCCGGCGTCGTTGTTCTTCCTGCTTGATTCGTTCCAGGCGTGCTGCATCTTCCAGCAGCGGAGGCAGCAGTGCCTGCAAGGCACGAAAGGGCAGTGACAGGTGTTGTTTCAAGGCCCGATACCATTGTTCAGGGTGGTGAGTGGCCAGATGCCGGGCGCTGCTGAACAGGTCGTCCAGTGCCAGTTGCACCGGGCGGTTCTGCTGATTCAGCGCTGTGGCCAGTTGATGGAAGTGACCCGCCAGCCATTGGGGCAACCCGTCGGGTATCTCGGGTAATCCCTGCACCAGCCTTGCCAGGTCTTCCGGGGTCAGGGCAGCCAGC
>NZ_JAGHQV010000283.1:0-924 GCF_017744175.1 Thalassotalea sp. G20_0
TCATAAATAGGTTCCAATAGCATCGCCACCGCTCTCTGGGCAATCTTGTCCTCGAAGGTCGGTATGCCCAAAGATCGTTTCTGACCTTTCCCTTTTGGAATATAAACGCGACGTAACGCAGGTGCTCGATACTGACCGGATTTCAGCCGATCCAGCAGATTAAGGAGATTAGACTCCAGCTGTCGTTCGTACATCTCGGCAGTTTGACCATCGACGCCTGTCGCACCATCCTTGCGGGTCAGTTGATAGGCCTGTAAAAGCCAGTTGTAGTCCATGTATTGATTTAGCGAGGTGAAAGCCATGGCTCGGTTGTTTCTGGCCAGTGTGGCTATCCGTCTCTGTTTCGTTGACACAAACATAAGGTTTCAATGTACCTCTTGTGTTTCCCACAAACGGTTCAACAACTATGATGTCCCCTTTCCTCGTCCGGGTCCTCCTGAGCAGAGTTCCCCGTTGTCATCAGTACTATGGGACACTAAGACTTCCAGTACCTACTATCCGGTCACTTATGGATTCGCTTCCGGACTCCTGAGAGTTGCTTCATATTTGCTTCGCCGGGCCTGAAGCAAAACCCAACGACCAGGTTCTGTTCAGCCATAGAACCAATGGCTACTTAACTCAGGTCAGCACTGGATCTCGCAGGTTCCTGAGAAATCCATCCTGTACCTTTGCCCCGGTCTCTGACTCCGGCCGGACTGATTATGTCTCACCAAATCGACATTTCAGTGCTGACCCCACCTCTTGAACAACAAGGCCTCCAGCAAAGCGTCAATTTCGGAGCTCAATCCCGCGGCTTTAGTACCTGCTGTTTACGCTTCAAAGCCAAGGTTACCCATGACTAAGCAAAACTCGCTTCCGGCTGATGGTTAATCTTTACCGGGTGGGAGTCGAACCCACTGGATTTCAACGAATGATTTCAGTTCA
>NZ_JAGHQV010000284.1:0-922 GCF_017744175.1 Thalassotalea sp. G20_0
GCATCGGTCCAGCCCGTGCTGCTCAAGTGCATTAATGTCGGACTCTACCGCGGAATGCTTCTTCATTGCCCTGACAAACTCAGGGTGTCGTTCACGCTTCCGATCTTGTTCAGACCATCGCCCCTTTTTGGGTAAGACGGCTCGGTCAAGAAATGTTTCCAGCTTTTCAAGGTTCTCTTTTGACCAGAATCCACGGTCATAACTGACCTGCGATACTTCAGGAAACCGCTGTTTTGCGCCTTTAGCAATGGCTACAGTCACCTGGTCATCAGTCTGTTTTTCCATGACCAAATGGTGAAGGGTGAAACCAAACTGATCTTGCAGTACGCACACTCTGAGGCCGAGTTCTACAGGAACGCCTGCTTTTCCTTTACTGATCCATTCCGTATGACGTTCAAATAACGAAAAAACCTTCTCACTGTGCACAATGGTTTCATGGTTCAGTACACGACGGATAATAAGTTGACACTGGTAGTCTGCATCTTTTATCCATCGCTCCAGCTCTTTCAGTCGTAGGTCTCCGGATATCCGTGCCTTCAAGAGATTCAAGGTTATTTCAGCCTTGCGGATAAGCTTCTGGCTGTAGGCTACATACTCAGCATGGACGGTTTCGATATCATGCTGTCGTGCTTCACGAAGCGACTCATTGGACGACGTTGACCGTTTCAGGTTACGGGCTTTGTGAAAACGCTTTTTGTGCTGATCCTGCAAGTAGTTGCTCTGTCGCCACAGGCTTTCCTGCTGCTCTGACGACAGGCAAGCTGCCCACTCGATCATCTTGCGAACGGCATCCCGGAGCAGGTTAATATCCGTTGGAAAGTGGGCATTGGTTTTTACGACAAACGAGTCAGCGCGGGCGCATATCCGCTCTTCTTTTTTTTTACCAGCTGGTGACCGGCATTGACCACAATCTGGTTGATCT
>NZ_JAGHQV010000285.1:0-919 GCF_017744175.1 Thalassotalea sp. G20_0
TCCTAATACATACAAAAAAATATTTTGTTTTATGTGGAATGTAAATAGTTATCTGTGAATCATTTTAAGGATGCGGAACAAAAGGCATTCTTTATCAGAGTATGAAATTTAAGTTCACAGAATGTTTCCCAGAAAACGGGGGAGAGAGTATCAGCAAATTGCGTAAGTCCGGATCTGGTATCTGGAGGCTCTCAGTCCTATGAGGTGTCTATTTGTTAAATACCAGAATTTTGACTGCATGGACACATTGCAGCACAGCGCGCCATCAACAGTAGAAGTGGTCACTTCTAACAGCAGGCCGGTCCATTTTGGACAGCGCCACTATCTGACAATAGACCTGTCGCTTTACCAAGGAAAGGTTCCAGTGCCTGTAATTGATTCAGGGTCGGTTCGACTTCTTTCTTATCATTCGGTGCCTGCGTCACATGACGGGTAATGATCAGGCCACTTTCTACGTCAACCGACGCCTGGGCATTATAGGCCTGCTCAAACGCGCCTCCGGAAGTGGGCATGATGCGGGATTCCTTATCGGTCAGATTGACCTGGTCTTTCTCTCTGGCTCCCGGCTCCGGTGGGCAAGGTGCCTTTCCCGGATTCTTGCGTTCCTGACGACGCTCCATTTTTTTATCGTATTCAGCCTTTTCCTGCTGATAACGCTCTTCTGCACGACGCTCTATTTCCGCCTTAGCTTCAGCGATGACGGCCAGACGGTCTTCCCGCCGTTTGATTTCATCGGGAATGGACAGTCCATCCGGAAGCTCGTTGATATTGGCCTTTTCAGCCATTGCCATCAACTCTGCCACTTCCTGTTTGAGTTGTTCTTCCAGCTGACAGGCATACTTGTAGCTCAGCGCTTTATGCTTGCTGGCGCTGGCCTTAATCTTGGTTCCATCGAGACTGACATGACCGAGTTTCAACC